>JAGCZI010000226.1 GCA_017960085.1 Bacteroidales bacterium | reverse complement strand
TAGCTCAGTATCCGCTGCCCGTGCTGACTGCTATCGGCCACGAAAGGGACTGCCACGTTGCCGACCTCATCGCCCACAGCTACCTCAAGACCCCTACGGCCCTGGCCGACTATTTCGTGGACATCTTTGCCGCCGAAGAGCAGCTTGTGGACTCGCTGGCCACCCGGATGCTTATGGCCCTGAAAGGCAAGAGGGCTGACGCGACGGCCGCCGTGGACAGACTTCTGGCGAGGGCTTCAGGCAGCGTGCTGCTCCGCATCCAGCGTGAAAGGCGCGCAGTGGAGATGCTGCTGTCAAGGGCTGCCGCAGGCATCCTTGCCGACCTGCACGTCGCCCAGAGCCGCATCGATATGCTGCTGGTCAGGGCGGCCAATTCCGCCGCCGGCAGGCTGCAGGCCGAGAACCACAAGATCCAGATGCTCGAGCTGCGGCTGTCCGCCCTCAATCCTATGAGCATCCTTGAGAAGGGTTTCGCCATCCCCTTGAAAAAAGGCCAGAAAGTGACTACGGCCTCGGGGCTGTCAGCAGGAGACGGCATTACTGTGATCCTGAAGGACGGAAGGGCTGATTGTGAAGTTAAAAATGTAAAAATGCAATAACGATGGAAGAGAAATTAACGTATAAGCAGGCGTTGGAAGAATTGCAGAAGCTCGTGGAGAGCATCGAGGACCCCAAACGCGACCTGACGACCCTGACCGACGACGTCAAGAAGGCAAGCGAACTTGCGAAATACTGCAAGGACTGCCTCAAGAAGAGTGAAGACGACATAAACAAGATTATAAATGGGCAGGAAGATTAAAAAAATTTACGAGACGGACCCTTGGCTGGAGCCGTTCAAGGGCGCCATCGACGCCAGACACGACAGGATCATAGCAGTAAGGGACGCCATCCGCGGCGACCACGGCAAGCTGTACGACGCTGTCAACAACCACCTCTACTACGGTCTCCACAAGGAGGGCGCTTTCTGGGCCTTCCGCGAGTGGGCTCCGAACGCGAACCGCATCTATGTCACCGGCGACTTCAACAACTGGCGCAAGAGTCCGGATTTTGAGATGAAGCCAGTCGGAGGCGGCAACTGGGAGCTGCTCGTCCCCGAAGACGCAATCCATCACGGCGACAAGTTCAAATGGTTCGTGGAGTGGCCTTCAGGCGGCGGCGAAAGGCTTCCCGCATACGCATACAGGTGCATCCAGGATCCCGACACCAAAATCTTCACTGCCGAAGTATGGGACCCTGCAAAGCCATACCGCTGGAAACACCGCAAGCACGTCTCTGTGGATAATCCGCTTATCTACGAAGTCCATATAGGAATGTGTTCAGAAGAGGAAAAGGTAGCCTCGTTCGATGAGTTCCGCCTCAATGTCCTGCCGCACGTCATAGAACTGGGATACAACACCATCCAGATTATGGCGCTGCAGGAGCATCCCTACTACGGTTCTTTCGGCTACCAGGTTTCCAACTTCTTCGCACTCAGCAGCCGCTTCGGCACTCCCGAGGATTTCAAGAGGCTGGTGGACGAAGCCCACAAGAACAATATAGCAGTCATTATGGACCTGGTGCACTCCCACGCCGTCAAGAACGAAGTGGAGGGCCTCAGCCGCCTGGACGGCTCATACACCACATATTTCCACGACGGTCCAAGGGGCGAGCACCCGGCCTGGAACAGCCGCTGCTTCGACTACGGCAAGAGCGAGACCCGCTACTTCCTGCTGTCGAACTGCAAATTCTGGATGGAAGAATACCGCCTCGACGGATTCCGTTTCGACGGCGTCACCAGTATGCTCTACCACGACCACGGCCTCGGCCGTGATTTCAGCGGCTACGGCAGCTATTTCGACGGCGGTGTGGATGAAGATGCCGTAACCTATCTGGCTCTGGCAAACATTATCACCAGGGAAGTGTTCCGCGGCGCGATCACCATCGCCGAGGATATGTCAGGAATGGCCGGTCTGGCCGCTCCGCTGGAGTGCGGCGGCGTAGGCTTCGGATACAGGATGAGTATGGGCGTGCCCGATATGTGGATCAAATGGATCAAAGAGCGCAGCGACTGGGACTGGAGTATGGGAGGCCTCTGGTATGAGCTGACCAACAAACGCGCAGACGAGAAGACCATCAGCTACGCCGAATGCCACGACCAGGCGCTCGTAGGCGACAAGACCATAATCTTCCGCCTCATCGACAAGGAGATGTATTTCTGTATGGACAAACAGTCCCAGAACATACTCGTCGACCGCGGCATAGCCCTCCACAAGATGATAAGGCTCGTGACGCTGGCCACCGCCGGCAACGGCTACCTCACCTTTATGGGCAACGAGTACGGCCAGCCCGAATGGATTGATTTCCCGAGGGAAGGCAACGGCTGGTCATACAAACACGCCCGCAGGCAGTGGAGCCTCATCAAGGACGACAACCTGCGCTTCAAGGGTCTCAACGACTTCGACGCTGAGATGATACACCTCTTCGCCGGCGAGAAACTCCTGTCAAAGCCGCATTATTGCTACCTGGCTCACGAAGACGACAAAATCCTCTGCTTCACGCGCGGCGAATGCTTTTTCGCATTCAACTTCAACCCGGAAAAGTCATTCACTGACTACCGTGTAGAAGCGCCGGAAGGCACCTGGGATGTGCTCTTCAGCAGCGACCGCGAGGAATTCGGAGGATTCGGGAGGATTGACGAGAGCGTCAGCCACGTCACAACCCCCAGCGACGGTAAACACTACCTGAGGCTGTATCTGCCGTCACGTACCGTTACCGTGCTGAAGCTGCGACAATAAATATTACTTCTTGAGAGAATCGCGGATTTCGCGAAGAAGAAGGATATCTTCGGGAGTGGGAGCCGGCTCTGCAGGCTTCTCTGCTTCCTTTTCCTTCTTGGCAGTGAGCTTGTTGATGCCCTTGATTACCATAAAGATCACCCACGCGAGGATGATGAAGTCGAGAATTACCTGGATGAAGTTGCCGTAGGTGATGGCCACTTCAGCCTTGCCGAGAGCTTCATTAGCCTGTGAAAGGACGATCTTCCACTGTGTGAAATCCACTCCGCCGACGAGAAGACCGATGAGCGGCATGAAGATGTCTGACACGAGAGATGTCACGATCTTGCCGAATGCGCCGCCGATGATAACGCCGACAGCCATATCGACAACATTGCCCTTCATAGCGAAGGTCTTGAATTCCTGAAGAAGTTTTTTCATAGTATCAATTGTTTTGAGTGTTTGGACGTTTGTGAAGCACCGCCTTGCGCAGTTCGAAGTTCTGGCCCAGATACTTGCGGCGCACTTCAGGGTTGGCAGCAAGCTGCTCCGGGGTTCCGCTCTCGAGGATGGAGCCGTCGTAGAGCAGGTACGCCCTGTCGGTGATGGCCAGGGTCTCGTGGACGTTGTGGTCGGTGATTATGATGCCTATATTCTTGGTCTTGAGGCGGGCGATGATGTGCTGGATATCCTCCACAGCGATGGGGTCCACACCTGCGAAGGGCTCGTCGAGCAGGATGAATTTCGGGTCGATGGCCAGGCAGCGGGCGATCTCGCAGCGGCGGCGTTCACCTCCGGAGAGCTGGATGCCGAGGCTCTTGCGGACTTTCTGCAGTCCGAACTCGTCGAGCAACTCCTCCAGCCTCTGCTTGCGCTGCTCCTTGGTCATATCTCCGAACTCCATCACCGACATTATATTGTTCTCGACGCTCATCTTCCTGAACACGGAAGCCTCCTGCGCCAGATAGCCGAGGCCCTTCTGGGCCCTCATATACATCGGCAGGGTCGTTATCTCCTCCTCATCGAGGAAGATGCGGCCTTCGTTGGGCTTGATAAGACCCGATATCATATAGAAACTGGTGGTCTTGCCGGCGCCGTTAGGTCCGAGCAGTCCCACTATCTCGCCTTGTTCGACCTCGATCGAAACTCCCTTCACTACGGTCCTGATGCCGTATTTCTTGACAAGGTTTGTACAGAATAGCTTCATTGGTGATCTGTTATTTTATTTCCAGGTCCAGGCCAGTCTCCAGGTTGACCATATCGCTGTTCTTGGCGCGCATAGCTTCTGCTATCTCACGGGTGGTGTAAGGCTTGCGTGCCTCTCCTTCGGCAGCGTCTTCGTGGACTTCTACCTTCAGCGAAAGGTCCTTGCTTTCAAGCGCCTTCTGCAGGTCGGCCTGAAGCTGGACCATCAGGTTCTTCTCAATCCATTCCTTCTGGGCCGAGTTCAGCACGAACTGGGTGACGGTATTGCTGTCTTTGTCATAGACAGGGCTGAACCTGGTCAGACCGGAGCGCACGCGGGGGTTGGAGACATTGTCAGTCACCTTGGTCCAGGCGCCGGCAAGAACCTCCGGAGTGATTTCGCGGCTGGCATTCCCGGCAGGTTCCACCGCCGCTGCTGCAACAGCTTCAGCAGGAGCCTTGGCAGTCTGCATTGCCTTCTTCAGAAGGGTTGAGATGGAGTCGGATGCTGCTGGCTTTGCGGGCTCTGAGGCAGCCGGCGCGGGGGAAGCCGGGGCGGGAGATGCAGCCGGAGCAGTTGCAACAGCAGGAGTCGGAGCTGCAGCAGGAGCAGCAGCAGGAACCGCAGCCGGTGCAGAAGCCGCCGCTGTGCCTTGCAGGTCGCCGGCGGGGAGCGCCCCATTCAGCGCACAGAGCTTCATCAGTGCGAACTCGATGAGCAGGCGCCCGTTGCCGCTGGCCTTATAAGCCGCCTCGCAGGCTGTAGTGATGCCCAGGGCCTCGTAAAGGAACTTGATGCTGCACTTGCGGCTGTACTCGTCATATCTGGCCACTATGGTCGGGGCGAGCTCAGCCAGCACGCGGGAGGCGCTGTTGCAGCATACTATCATATCTCTGAAATGGGTGCTCAGACCCGAGATGAAATGCAGGGAATTGAAACCCTTCGAGAGTATCTCATCGAAGAGCACAAGGCACGACGGATAGTCTCCGGCAAGGAAGAAATCAGTGAGCCTGAAGTAATAGTCGTAATCAAGGACGTTCAGGTTCTTGATTACCATATCGTATGTTATGTCAGTGCCGCAGAACGCCACCGTCTGGTCGAAGAGGGTCAGGGCGTCGCGCATCGCTCCGTCAGCCTTCTGGGCTATGATGTGCAGCGCGTCGTCGCTGATGGTGATGTTCTCGGCAGCCGCGATGTCCTTCATATTGCGCACCATATCGGCCACTGAGATGCGGTTGAAATCGTAGGTCTGGCAGCGGCTAAGGATGGTCGGCAGAATCTTGTGTTTCTCGGTGGTGGCAAGGATGAAGATGGCGTGTGCGGGCGGCTCCTCAAGGGTCTTGAGGAAAGCATTGAAGGCAGCCTGGCTGAGCATATGGACCTCGTCGATGATGTAGACGCTGTAGCGGCCTATCTGGGGCGGGATGCGCACCTGCTCGGTCAGGTTGCGGATGTCGTCGACAGAGTTGTTGCTGGCGGCATCCAGCTCGTGGATGCAGTACGAGCGGCCTTCGGCGAACGAACGGCAGGACTCGCACTCGCCGCAGGGCTCCATATCCGGACCGGGGTTCAGACAGTTGATGGTCTTGGCGAAAATGCGGGCCGTACTGGTCTTCCCCACTCCGCGGGGACCGCAGAAAAGGTATGAGTGGGCAAGCTGTCCCGTCAAGATGGAATTCTTGAGAGTGCGGGCTATATTATCCTGTCCTATAAGGCCTGTAAAGCTTGAAGGCCGGTATTTTCTTGCTGATACAATGAACTGCGCCATAATGACAAATATAATGACTTTTTGTCTATTTTTGCTGCCGTTATGGGAAAAAGTGAAAGCAAGGAAATAAGGACATTTTCGAACGGTTTGCGCTTCGCGCTGAAGCATAGCAACTCACAGGTGGCGTACTGCGCACTGAGCATCCGCTGCGGCACTTCAGTCGAGCCGGAGGCCCTCGGAGGGCTGGCCCACCTCACCGAACATATGCTGTTCAAGGGCACCTCGCGCCGCAGTTCGACTTCCATCAACGACAGGCTCGAAAGGCTCGGCGGCGAGCTGAACGCCTACACCACCAAGGAAGAGATCGTCCTCTATTCCACCACCCTCAAGGAAGACGTGATGAAGGCCATCGACCTGCTGTTCGAGCTTGCCTTCGACTCGGTCTTCGCCCCGAAGGAGCTGGAGAAGGAGAAGAGTGTGGTCGTGGACGAGATAAACCTCTACAAGGACTCCCCTTCCGACTATATCTTCGACGACTTCGAGAAGTTCCTCTATGAGGGCAGTCCCATCTGCCGCCACATCCTCGGCACGTCAAAGACCCTGAAGCGCATCACTTCCGGAGACCTGCTCGCCTTCACCAAAGCCTGCTTCGTCCCCTGCAATATGAGTTTCACCGTGGTGGGAGATTTCGAAAGCGGAAAGATCGCCGACGCGGTGGAGAAACATATGCTGAAATATGCTCCTGCCGACGCGTGCGCCCATCCGGTGGAAGCCCCCGAGGTCAAAGTGAACGTGTTCCACCGCGACGAGAACAAGAAGCACCACCAGAGCAACTGCATCATCGGCGCCCCAGCCTTCTCGCTTTACGACAGCAGGCGCATCGCCCTCGTCCTGCTTATGAACATCCTCGGCGGCCCTTCCTGCAACTCAAGGCTGAACAGCCTGCTGAGGGAGAAGAAGGCCCTCGTATATAATGTCGAAGCCTCCTACGTTCCCTATTCGAAGACCGGCTGCGCGACGGTTTATTTCGGCTGCGAGAAGGAGAATGTCGACAAATGCATCAGCCTGGTGCTCGGAGAACTGGCGAAGGTGCGCACTACGCCCCTCAGCAGCACCGCCCTGCGCTATGCCAAGAAACAGCTTATGGCCCAGAATGCCATATCTTCCGAAAACGGAGAAGCCCAGGCCCTGGCCATCGGCAGAAGCCTGCTCAACTTCGGAGACTATATGAGCGACTCCCAGATCCGCACCCGCGTCGAGGCCCTGACCTGCGAAGACCTGCAGGCCGTCGCCTGCGACGTTTTCGCACCCGACAAGCTTTCCTTCCTGATATATCGTTAATACAAGCCTGACAATGACCGAGAAAGAATACCTGCAAAGCCACTCCACTCCGGCGTCCGAAGCCCTGCAATGGCTCGAGAGGCAGACGCATCTGCGCACCAACCACGCCCGTATGCTGAGCGGCCGCGAGCAGGGCAGCCTGCTGGCGCTCATTTCAAGGCTTGCAAAGCCCGCCTGCATCCTCGAGCTCGGCGTCTTCACCGGCTATTCCACAATCTGCCTGGCTCAGGGACTCGCCCCTGGCGGCACCATCCACGCCGTTGAAATCAATGACGAGCTGGAAGACCTCATCCGCGAAGGCTACAGCAGGGCCGGCATCGAAGACCGCGTGCAGCTCCATTTCGGAGACGCGAAGCAGATAATCCCGCAGCTCGACTGCTGCTTCGACCTGGTGTATATCGACGCCAACAAGAGGGAGTATTGCGACTACTACCGCCTCGTCTTCGACAAGGTGGCCGACGGAGGACTGATCCTGGCCGACAATGTGCTGTGGGACGGCAAGGTGCTTCAGGAGCCTGTGCCGCAGGACGCCCAGACGCAGGGCATCGCAGCCTTCAACGATATGGTGGCTGCAGACAGCAGGGTGGAGAATTTCATACTTCCCGTGCGCGACGGGCTGAGCGTCATTCGGAAACTTGGCCCAGAGGAGCGATGATCATCTGCTCGTAGATCCTGTATATCTCGATAGAATCCCTTTTTGCCAGAGACCTGGCCTTTGCCGCCTCGAACTGCGGCATCTTGTCGGCAGGCACGGGGTCTGCCGGAGGCGAATCCATAGTCACCGGATTGATGGGCGTGCCGTTCTTCCACACGCGGAAGTCGAGGTGCGGGCCCGTGGCGCTGCCGGTGGCTCCGACATAGCCGATAACCTGGCCCTGGGTCACCCTTGCGCCGGCCCTGATGCCGGGGCCGTATTTCGACAGGTGAAGATATGCGGTCTTGTATACTGAGTTGTGTGTGATCCTGACTGTGTTTCCGCCGGCCCCTTCATATTTTACGGAAGTCACCACTCCGTCTCCGATAGACATCACCGGGGTGCCGGTGGGAGCGGCATAATCCACTCCGGTATGTGCCTTGACCTGATGGGTGATGGGATGCCTGCGCGCGTAGGAGAAGCCCGAGCTGATGCGGGAATATTTCAGGGGAGCCTTCAGGAACGCCTTGCGGAGGCTCTCTCCGTTCTCGTTCCAGTACTTGTCGCCGCCTTCGCTGCCGTCGTCGTAGTAATACGATTCATAGACCTTGCCTGCGTGGTTGAAGGCCACGTAATAGACATTGCCTATATCCAGGAACTTGCCGTCGACCCCGTATTCGTCATAGACGGCCTTGAACCAGTCGCCTTTCTGCAGGCCGAAGAAATTGATGGTCCAGGCATAGATGTCGGACAGCTTGAGGGCCAGAAGCGGCGAAGCCCCGGCGTTCTGGGTATCCGCCCAGAGGGAGTTCTGTATTTCCACTTCGGTGTAGCGGGTGGTGATGTCCAGGTCCTTCTCGAGGACTGTCGCTCCGAGAGGTTCCTGCACCGAAAAGACCACGCTCTTGCGGTCGGTAGCCTCATATACGAGGTAAGCCAGGGCCCCTGTCGAGTCGAAGTAGGCGTGATAGCCGCGTCCGATCTGGAGGTTACGCACGTCGAAGGCGTCTTTCGAGGCGTCGGCCAGCTG
>JAGCZI010000225.1 GCA_017960085.1 Bacteroidales bacterium | reverse complement strand
GGCAATCTGTGTCCGGACTGCTGACTGCGTGCCGGTGCTACTGTACGACCCCGTCAGAAGAGTCGTCGCAGCCGCCCATTCTGGATGGAAGGGGACCGTTCTGCATATCAGCCAGAAGGCCATAAACGTAATGGTGAGGCAGTTCGGCTGCAGCGCTTCCGACTTGAAGGCCGTCATTGGCCCGGGTATAGGTCCTGACAGTTTCCAGGTAGGAGAGGAGGTGGCCAGGCATTTCAAGACCGCCGATTTCCCCATCGAGCAGATCTGGTCTTTCAGGGGGCCGAGGAACGGTACGCCGATGTCCGGCGGGCATCACATCGATCTGTTCAAGGCCAACCGCTGGCTTCTGGAAGATGCCGGAGTCCCTCCCGAAAATATACAGGTCGTCGGCATAGATACCTACACCGACGAATCCTTCTTCTCAGCCCGGCGTGAAGGCGTCCAGTGCGGACGCATCATCAATGTCGTCAAACTGATTTAATCGGCCTGTCCTTTGAACGAGGTGGGATAATCTCCGAAATTGAGGGAGAACGTCAGCTCCTTGCCGGCGACTTTGCCTTTCAGCTCCGTGACTTTGTACCTCGGATACTCTCCGCCCATAGCCAGCGGGATAACCTCTTCGCAGGAGAGGATTATGCCCTCGCTTGTGCTTTGCAGGTTGATTTTGGGGATAGTCACGTCGATGGTTACCGGCATCTGGGGCACAAAACGGATCTTGTAGATGGTGATTTCAGCCGTCTTTCCGTCTTCGGAAGGGGTGAAATTTACGTTAATGCCTTCGTTGTCGAATGGTTCGCCCTGGAACATTACTGTTACAGTGCCGGTGTAATCTGCTGCCTCGGGTTCGGGCAGTTTTTCGGGTTCTACCTTGGTGCAGGCGATGAGTGAAAGTGCAAGCAGTGCAAATAAGATTTTTTTCATTTTTATGGTTTTATAAGTTTATACTGATTCCCAGCAATATGTTGAGCGGGCGTTCGCGGCTGAAAAACTCACGCCCCACGGATTTGAAGTAAAAGTTGCGGCCTGCCGCCCCGGTCAGATTCTCACCCCTCAGCCAGATCTCCCATTTTTTGAAAGCCAGCGAGAGCCTTGCTTCGGGCCTGATGTGCAGCGGCTCGGACAGCCTTCCAGCCTCATCCCAGAATATCGGGCCGTAGGCCCTGGCCGATGCGCTGGCCTGCAGCGTCGCATTCTTTATCTTGCAGTTCCAGGCTGCACTGACGAAGGCGGTGTGTTCAGGTACGTAAGGGACGCGGTTCCCGGAATAGTCATTGTTGCCGTCGTTGTAGTCCACGAAGCGGGCGTCGCACCAAGCGTATGATGCGCGCAGTTGGAAGTCGCCGATGTGCCAGTCAAGCTCCGCCTCAGCCCCTAAGCTGCGGCTGTGGCCTGCGTTGGCCATCATTCTTCCGATCGTCTTTCCAGGAGGGAAGACGGTCAGCTGCTGGTTGCGCACATCCATATAATAAACTGAGCCTTCGGCTCTGAAGCCATCCCTCACAAGGCGCAGGCCCGCCTCATAGTTCCACGCCGTTTCAGGCTTGTAGCGGGTGTTCTCGGCAAGTACGGAGACCGTAGGGGTGTCCAGGTAGACGCCCAGGTCCTTCATCAGGCCGTTCATCGTCCGGCTCTGGAGGATGTCGGAAAATATCTGAGTGTTGAAGCCTCCGGCACGGTAGCCTTTCGATACGGTGCCGAAGACAAAGAAACCGTCTGCCGCTTCTACAAGGGCCGATATTTTGGGCAGTATCTGAAGCCCTGATGTCTGCACGACGTTGCCGCGGTAGGGGACGTCAAAGGCTTTGTCGGCCTTCATCGTCGGAATGAAGCGGTAGTGGAGACTTGCAAGACAGTCGTACGCCATTGCGCCTCCTTCGTAGTCGAGACGCAGGCCGGCAGTCAGGCGCCAGCGTCCTGCCGTGATGACAGATTCGTGGAACAATGCAACGCCGACAGTATTGATGGTAAATTCGGAACCGATTGGCAGCTCGTCATCGGGGATGCTCAGGTAGCCTATGTCTTCGGGTATGTTGCGGTTGGCATTGTCCAGTATCAGCGTCTCGATGCCGGCACGCCCGAATGTCACAGGTGCGTGCATCTGGTTGCGGCGGTAGAAGGAGAAAGCTCCGCTGGCCTGCTGCCAGTTTCCGTTTTCACTGCGGGCTATCAGCTCCAGCGTCGCAGTGCCGCTGTTCTGGGCCTGCTGCAGGGTGAATATGTGCTGGGGAGTGAAATCCTGGTCCATACGCATATCATCTGAAAGCCATTGCAGCGAGCCGGTCCCGTCAAGTGATAAGCCGTCGCCCTTGTAGCTGAAATGCACGCCTTCGATGACAGACAACCTGTGGTAGCTGCCCTCGCCGTTGTAGGACACGGGATGCAGGACGCCATTCTCATACAGACCGTAGGCGAAACCTCCTTCCCTGGATATCGAAGCTGACAGGTTGTTCGACCATTGGACCTTGCCGCTAGCTGGCTGTTCCCATTTCCAACGGAACGAAAGTCCGTCGTAAGGGTCGCATAAAGCTCCTTTGTAGATATTCTCGAACCATCCGGCACTGTGTCTCACGCTGGCCGACAGGACGTGTCTGCCGATAGAGGCTGACACTCCGGCACGAAGCGTCCCCGCTATGCCGCCTTCTGCCGATGCGCTGAGGCTGTTGTGGCCGTCAGGGGAGCGGGATTGCAGGACCAGAGTGCCGCTCATCGAATTCCTGCCGTACAGGGTCGCGCCGGGGCCCCTCATTAGGGCGGCGAAGCTGATGCCGGTCCAGTCGAAGTCATAGGCATTCTTGTCCATTATGGGGATTCCGTCGACATAGAGTCCCATCGAAGGATTCTCCATTCTCGATCCTATGCCCCTGAGGTATATCGTAGATGTCAGGGACGCTCCATAGTCAGGAATGAGGAGGCCCGGAACCATAGCAGAGAGCCTTCCCTGGCGGATGATGCTTTCGGATTTTATTTCGGCGGGGAGGATTACGCTGACGGGGGATGCCACTTTCTCCAGCGGGACGCGCTCTTTGAAGGCTGTTGCATAGGCAGGTGCCAGCAAAGTGTCGTTTGCGGACATCAACATCAATGCGGTTAGGATCGTGAGTAGCATAGCGGACGCAAAGTACCGCAATAACTCACTATCCCGATTGAAACGTGCGTGCAGGAATTAGGACTATCCGCGCATCTTCTTTCTGAAAGCTAACGGCGATATATCCGTATATTTCTTGAAGTGGCGGCAAAAATAGGACGAATCGGCTATTCCTACGGCAGCTGCTATCTCGGCCACCGGCATCTCGGTGTCGCGCAGCAGCCGCTTGGCCATACTCAGCCTGGCGATGGCGATCCAGCCGCCGACGCTCTTCCCGGTGTGTTTCTTCACCATACGGTTCAGGTGGCCGGGGCTGACGAATGCTTCAGCTGCGTAGGTGGCCAGGTCCTGGGGCGGCCGCTCAGGGGAGAATACGTTCTCCAGAAAAGTGGAGACAAAGACAGGCAGATTGGATTTGGTGCGGATCTTGACTCGGGATATGAGAAGATTCATACCCTTGGATATGAATTCTGAGTCCTTCCTGTCAAAAGAGATAGCGAGCATATTGAACAGCTCTCCGACGAAGGCGGCTTCGTCGAACCAGAATGCCTGATGGACCGGCTCAATCCATTGCAGGATGACTTCAGGACGTTCGATCAGGTCGGGCTTGAAACCGCCCGTATAGCCGGCAGTATCGGCATAATAGCGGATGCTGAACGGTCTGTCCTCGGGAATCAGCAGCAGATGGCCTGCTTCGCACAGGTACTTGACGCCGTCGATCTCGGCGAGTACCTCGCCCTGTGTCAGGAAAAGGAAACCGACCATAGGCAGCGTGGCGCACGGGACTTCGGGAACATCGATACGGCCCCTGGTGTTCATTCGGCGGATAAAGAAAGGAAACTGCGAATAGTCAGCATCCTTGCTCCAGTGTGGCAGTGGGTGGCTGGGACTCATCTTACATAAGGGATTATATGCCGGGCGAATTTACGATTTCTTTGTTTATTAAAAAAAATGGTGCCCGATAAAATTATCGCTTGCGATATAAATATTTATTTCTAAATTTGCATCGCGAGCGACATAAATCCGTCGCAGTTCCTATAAATGAGCGAAATCAACCTTCAGCACCATATGAGCGCGGCAATCCGCCGCATTATGCTCAAGGCATACAGCAACGTCCTTCGCAATCCTCTTGAAGCAAAAACAGTATGGCGCCTGCAGCAAACCTTCCTGCAGTCTGAGAAGCGCCGGGCGGCTGTCAAAGAAAAAGACGGCGTCGAAGTGCCTCCTTTCCTTATATGTTCCATCTCTACAACCTGCAATCTGCATTGCAAAGGTTGTTACGCCCGCTCCAACGGCATTGCCTCTGACAGCGCCTCAGACCAGAAGAAGTCACTGTCGCCCGACCAATGGAAGGCTATTTTTGAAGAGGCTGCCTCTCTCGGCATAAACTTCGCCTTGCTGGCAGGGGGAGAGCCGATGATGCGTCGCGACATCCTGGAGCGTGTGGCTGAAGTGGAGGATATGGTTTTCCCCATTTTCACCAACGGCACACTCATCGGTCCTTCGTATATAGCCTTTCTCAAGCAGCATTTGAATCTGATCCCGGTCATAAGCATCGAGGGAATGGAGCACTCTACCGACGAACGGCGCGGCAAAGGTATGTACAAGAGGGCAATGATGTCAGTGGATATGCTGCACAAGGAAGACCTGTTTTTCGGCACCAGCATCACCGTCACTACTGAGAACTTCGATCTCGTCACCTCGGATGACTTTGTGGAAAACCTACGCCAGCTCGGCTGCAAGCTCATCATCTATGTGGAGTATGTTCCTACCGACCCCGGCACAGAGCATCTCGCCCTGAACGAAGAAGAAGTGCAGAGGATGGAAGCTGTGCAGGAGCATCAGATCGAGCACTTCAAGGATATGATAATTATCTCTTTCCCGGGCGATGAAAAGCTGCTGGGCGGCTGTCTCGCCGCAGGCAGGGGATTCTTCCATATTGGCCCTGACGGAAGTGCTGAGCCTTGTCCGTTTTCTCCCTTCAGCGACAGCAGTGTCATCGAACTGGGAGTCAAGGGCGCGCTGGCCTCACCGCTCTTCCACAAGCTGCGGGAAGCCCGTCTGGTGGGAGGGGAGCACACCGGGGGCTGCGCCCTGTTCGAACACCGCGAAGAAGTAGAAGCAATGCTTAATGAACAATAATATGAATGCAATCCGTTATTATAGCAAGTTTGGTCATTCCAAGCTTATGGCTGAGGCCATCGAAGATATTGTAGGTGCGAAGGCGGCTCCCGTATCCGACCCGCTCGGCGAGTCCGTAGATATGCTCTTTCTCGGAGCGGGCGTGTTCCTGGGCAAGGTCAACAGCGCGGTTTTTGATTTCATCGGCAGCCTGACTCCGGAAAAAGTGAAATGCGTTGTCCTGTTCGGCTCAAGCGCCATTATCGATTCCCCGGTGCCCCAGATGCTCAAGGCTCTCAAGGCTCGCGGCATCCAGGTGTGTGACAAATCGTTTACCTGCAAGGGCTCGATGGGTCCCATCCACAGC
>JAGCZI010000033.1 GCA_017960085.1 Bacteroidales bacterium | reverse complement strand
GCAGACAACATACGCGCAGTTGAAGCCCTCGGCATAGACATTATGGGATTCATCTTCTGGCCCGGCTCCGGCCGCTATGTCAGCAGCCCGCCCGCCTATCTGCCTGAAAACTGCCTGAGAGCTGGAGTTTTCGTGGATGCCAATCCCAGGGACATACTTGTCGCAGCGAAGGCATATCGCCTGGACTGCATACAGTTCCACGGCAGCGAAACGCCGGAGTATATTGCATATCTCAAGAAACTGACCGCCCGGCTGAAGCCTGATATGCGATTCATAAAGAGTATACCGGTGACGACGGCAGAAGATCTTGGGCAGACGCCGCAGTATGAAAATGTGTGCGACCTTTTCCTTTTCGACACGAAGGGAAAGCTGCCGGGAGGCAACGGAAGCCAGTTCGACTGGGGAGTTCTGCAGAACTACCGAGGACAGCTGCCATACCTTCTCAGCGGAGGGATAGGACCCGGCGATGCGGAGCGCATCAAGGCATTCGAAGCACCGGGTTGCATCGGCATCGATCTTAACAGCCGCTTCGAGACCGCACCCGGGATGAAGGATGCAGAAGCTTTGAAAACCTTTATAGACAAGATAAGACAATGAACAAGATAGACAGACTATTTGAAGAACGTGGGGATAAAAAGCTGCTTTCGCTCTATTTCTGCGCAGGTGACCCCACATTTGAAGGTACAGCCGACGTGATACGCGCAATGGAACGCCGCGGCATAGCTATGGTCGAAGTGGGTTTCCCCTTCTCAGACCCGCTTGCAGACGGACCGGTGATCCAGACGGCGGCTACTAATGCCATCCGCGGCGGTATGACCATCAGCAAACTCTTCGCTCAGCTGAAAGAAATCAAGGACGAGGTGTCAATCCCCCTCGTGCTGATGGGCTACCTGAACGTGGTGATGCAGTACGGCGTAGAAGCGTTTTTCCGCAGCTGCGCTGACAGCGGGGTGAGCGGGGTGATAATACCCGATTTGCCGTTCAAGGACTATATGGAAGAAGTGAAGCCGATTGCGGCACGCTACGGCATACACGTCATTATGCTGATAACCCCGGAGACAGACGAAGAGAGGATAAGGTTCATTGACGACAATACAGACGGCTTCATCTATATGGTAAGCTCGGCGTCGATAACCGGAACCCAGAAGAGCTTCGACGAGCGCAAGCAGGAGTATTTCCGCCGTATCGACGCAATGAATCTGAAGCATCCGCGTATGATAGGCTTCGGAATAAGCAACCGGCAGACGCTCGAAGCTGCTCAGAAAAACGCCGCCGGGGCCATCATCGGAAGCAAATTCGTCACTCTGCTGGAGCAGAGCGGCAGCCCCGACGAGGCCCTGGACAGACTGTTTGAAGCGCTGGCTTAGAGAACTATCTCGAAAGGAGAAGCCGGCATTCCTTCGGCATTGTAGAGGGTTACATCCTCACGGACGTAATTCTTCCACAGGAAGCGGACTTTCTTGGGATTCTTGATGCCGCCGACGTAAAGGACTACCCTGTTGCCAAGGATGGTGGCGTTGACACGCTGATAGACCCCGTTCTCATCAGATACGGCGAAACCCTTGATCTCATCTCCCTTGATGACAAGACCGTTGCCGATTTCGCTGAAAGTGAGGTAAACCCTTCCGTCCTTCAGTTCAGCCTTGGTGCATTCCGGAGAAAGGACTACTGTCTCACCGTAGGCAGTCCTCATCGCACCCTTTGCGACACGTTCGGCCACCGGTTTCTTGTTGATGGGATGGATGTTGTTCCACGTTCCGATGTCGCACGCTACTGCCAGTGCGGCGTTGGGAAGCATATGGGTGGCAAGCCTCTGGCCCTCACGGACGTTGGCCCAGCCGTCCTGCACGGGCAGGAAGGTCTTGGCCTGGTGGCTTGCGAGCTGGCAGATGATTACCGGCATATTGTTGTTGCGGAAATCCTTGCTCCAGGTCTTCATCATCCTGGCCAGGAAAGTGCCGTATTCCGGAGTGTTGCCGCTGTTTGTTTCACCCTGATACCATACTATTCCTTTCACGTTGGCGTTTGTGACCGGTTTCAGCATACCCCAGTACAGGCCGAAGGGGGTGCGGACCATAGAGGAGTGCCTGATTTCCCTTTCAGCATACTGCATTACGACAGGACGTTCTGCGGGAGCTCCGCCGGGCCTTGTGAAGTTGCTGGGGATGTCTTCCTTGAAGAACTTCCAGCCGTCGTTGAGAGAGATGGTGTCCTTCTCGAGGCGGAGACGGTACTGCTCGTCCTCATAGAAGCCGCCGTTGGCGTTGGCACCGTTGATTTTGATACAAATCACGTTCTTTCCTTCCTTGAGGATGCCTTCGCCGAAAGCGTAGTTGCGCGGAGGATATTCATATCCGGTGGTTCCGACCCTGACGCCGTTGATGAAAGTCTCGTCAGCCTGGGTGATGGTTCCGAGCTTGAGCAGATTGTTCTTGGAAGCAGCCTGCTCGGCAGTCAGCCAGAGGTCGTGCCTGTAATAGATCAGAGCGCTGCCGGTGATGCCGACTTCCCTGAAATAATGAGGCAGGTAGGCAGGAGCCCACTCTGAGTCGTCGAAATCAGCAGCATAATAGGCAGGATTCTCTACCGGACGTTCCGCGGCAGCTCCGCCGCCCATCTGCCTGTTTCCGAACATCGCTCCGAAAGCAGGGCCGCTCCTCGGCTGGGGATTGCGCTGGGCTTCGAGGGCCTCGGCATACTGAGGATAGTCCTTCAGGTCGTCAGGACTCATCCAGCTCTCGATGGCAGTGCCGCCGACAGCGCACTGGATGATAGCCACAGGCACCTGATAAGTGTCGTATATCTTGCGGGCGAAGAAGTAGGGGATCATCGACATCTTGAGGCAGTTGACAGGGTCGACTTCCTTCCACGAACCCGATGCGAAATCCTTCTGCGGACCGTCGTAGGCGTATTTCTCGCCAACGAGGAACTCGCGGATGAGAGGATTGGTATAATGCAGGACATCGTCGCCGTAGAGGTCCAGGGCGCGCTCCAGCGGAGTCTGCATATTTGACTGGCCGGAAAATACCCAAACGTCTCCGAACACGACGTTGTGCACTTCGATGTCATTGACTTTTATGGTATACGTTTTTCCGTCCCAGGAAGTAGAGGGGAGGATTACCAGCCAGTTGCCGTTACGGTCAGCCCTGGCATTGTAAGTGTTTCCGTCGAAGGTGACGGTGACTCTTTCCTGAGGGTCGGCAAAACCCCAGATGCGTGCGGGTTGGTCACGCTGCAGGATCAGGCCGTCGCTGATCATCTTGGGGAGTGTGACTTTTGCGCTGACGCTTTGAGACAACAGCATAGCTGCCATGCTCATTACAATGAGAACATGTCTTTTCATAACAGGATATAAAAAGGAAATGATGAATTAATAAGAGAAGAGCCTTTCACGGGACTCGAACCCGCGACCTGCTCATTACGAATGAGCTGCTCTACCGACTGAGCTAAAAAGGCTTTTTGCATTGCAAAAGTAACAAAAAAACTATATCCGCAATGCTTCTTTGACTGCTTCTTCGATGCTGTCGCCGCGCAGGTTCCGCTTGGCGACAGTACCGTCAGGAGCGAAGAGTATCAGGTGAGGTATTGTGCTGATGCCATATGCCTCAATAGGAGTAGTGTCGTCACCGACAAAAATCTGGTCGTATTTGATGCCGAGGTCCTTCAGCGCCTTGTCAGTGTCCTCCCTTTCGTCAGAAATGGGGATGCCGATAACGGTGAAGTCCTTGCCTGCGTACTTCTTGTAAACAGCAATTATCCTGGGGATCTCTTCCTTGCAGGGGCCGCACCAGCTTGCCCAGAAATCTGCGAGCACCCATTTCCCCTTTCCTACATAATCGGAAAGGGAGACAGGCTTGCCGTCGGCAGTTTTGCCCTTGAAGTCGGCGAACTTGTGCCCGACGGAAGTATTATCCATCTTTTCAAGCTCAGCGCGGATATTTCTGAAAGGCTCGTAGTTCACGATGAAATCAGCGGCGCCTTCGAGAGCCTTGTCAAAATCAGCCAATGTCGCGAAGTCATAGACCATATCGGTCAGGGCGTAAAGGCCGATGATATTGTCCTTGTTGGCATTGAAAGTATCCATATTGAGCTCGCTCAATTGGGACTGGGCATCGTCGGCAACCTCATTGATCGCAGCCTCCAGCTCAGCGCCGGTCAAGCTGCCGCTCAGTTCCCTTGCCTTCGAGGTGTAGTCGTTCACGATGGCGGCGACAGCGTCGTTATACGCCTGGAACTTGTTGTTCAGAGCACCTCCTTGAACAACCTGGGGCGATTTGAAATCAATCTTGAGATTGCCCGCCTCGGGAATCAGCATTACTGCGCTTGGAGTGTCCGGCACGCCGCCGTAAACAAGCATTATCTGTTTGATGGTTTCGGTGGAAGCAGGGCAGGTGAAGGTGAAAGATCCGTCGCTGGCTAATGCGGCGGTATCGATCTGCTGCGTCAGGTTGTCGACCATTATCATAAAGTCGCCTTCATTGAAATCCAGGTAGGATTGGATCGACCCTTTGACGGTACACTTGTCTTGTGCGCAGGATGCGGATAATGCTATTATCGCAAGTATGGCAAGGAACTTCTTCATAATTGCGGCATTTACCAGGCTAGGGCTCCAGCACCAAGGATTGCTGCGTCAGACTCCTTGAGGGCAGAAGGGATGATGTCGATCTTGTCTTTCCAGATAGAAAGCAGGTTGGCGTTCATCGCTTCGCGCATAGGCTTGAAGATGAATTCTCCGGCCCTGGCCAGGCCTCCGAAGAGGACGATGGCCTCAGGGGCGCTGAATGCCACGAAGTTGGCGCAGGACTCACCCAGAATCCTGCCGGTGTAGTTGAATACGTCGATGGCAAGCTGGTCTCCTTTTACGGCAGCCTCATATACATCTTTTGAGGTTATCTCCTGGATAGAAGCAAGGGAGCTGTCGGCATATTTGCCGCTCTCGAGCCATTCGCGTGCAGTCTTGGCAACGCCGATGGCAGAAGCATAGGCCTCGAGGCAGCCATCGTGGCCGCAGCCGCAGCGGCGGCCGTTGTGACGTACGGCACGGGTGTGGCCAAGCTCTCCGGCAAATCCGTCGTGGCCGTAAACAAGAGCTCCATTGATGACTATACCGCTACCGACACCTGTTCCGAGAGTAAGCATAATGAAATCCTTCATTCCACGTGCGGCACCGTAGGTCATTTCACCTACAGCAGCGGCATTGGCGTCGTTGGTGACTGTAACCGGGATGTTCAGTTTCGACTCGATGTATTGCTTCAGGAACACCCTCTTGCCGTTAGCCCAGGGCAGGTTGGGAGCGTCCTCAATCATTCCGGTGTAGTAGTTGCCGTTAGGGGCGCCGATTCCGATGCCCTGGATCTGGTCAAGCCCGATATTGGCTGCAAGACTCTTGATGGTTTCGCACACTGAGTCCATAAATTTCTCACCTTCGTCAGGGCCGAATTTAGAAGAGATGACGGTTTGTGCGGGAATTTCTCCGCGACGGTCAACGATGCCTATCTTGGTGGTCTGTCCGCCGACATCTACACCAACAACATATTCTTTATCCATATTCTGTTTCTTTTATGTTATTCTACGGGAATGTCTTTGTTAACGTTCTTGCTGCCCCAGATTGCGTAGTAGAGCAGGTAGGCAAGCATAGCAACTACCAGCCAGTAGCTGGGGATGGCGCCTGCACGCTGAGCTATGGCCTGCTGGATGAGCGGCATTATGCCACCGCCGACCACCATCATCATAAAGATGCCGGAAGCCTGCTCGGTGTATTTGCCGAGGCCCTCGACTGCGAGGTTGAAGATAGCACCCCACATTATCGAAGTGCAGATACCGCAGAGGGCGAGGAAGATACATTTCATAGGAACTGCAGAGCCCTTGACTGTCATACTTACGCTCTCAGGCAGGAAGATGGCGATGAGCAGCAGCAGGATGGCCAGTGATGACACTGAAATCATCTGGGTGCGGGTGCTGATCTTGCCGCTTATCGTGCTTGAAAGGAAACGGCCGATCATCATCAGGAACCAGTAAGATGCGGCGAGGAAGCCGGCGACTGCGGCAGAACCCTCGAAGCCGAGGTCAGAGATGTAGAAGTTGAGCTGTGCCGGTATGCCGATTTCAATACCTACATAGAAGAAGATAGCTATGACGCCAAGTACGGTGTGGCGGAAACTCCACGCACTGTGCTCGTAGGAAGTAGTCTTACGCTCCTTGGCAGGCTCGGGGATATTGACGAATGATATTATGATGAAAGCAAGAGCGAAGACACCCATTGCGATGAAGAGCAGAGGAACGACGTCAGACATTGCTGTGTTGTCGGTAACAGTGCCGATGAGCACGCCGACGAGCAGGGGAGTGAGGGTTCCGGTCAGGGAGTTGAGGGTTCCGCCGGTCTGGATGAGCTGGTTGCCGCGGTTTCCGCCGCCTCCGAGGATGTTGAGCATAGGGTTGACGACGGTGTTAAGCATACATACGCAGAATCCGCAGACGAAAGCACCGAGGAGATAGACGTAGATGGCGCTTTCTCCGAGGAAGCCGAAGCTTGAGAGGTACTGGATGCAGATGCCCACGAAGCCTGTGGCGAGGGCGATGAGGGTTGTCTTCTTGTAGCCAACCTTGACCAGCATCTTGCCGGCCGGGATACCCATAAACAGGTATGCGGCGAAGTTCATCATATTACCCATCATTGCGGCCCAGCTGTACTGGCCTTTCCAGATATTGCCGAACGGAGCGGCCATATTGGTGACGAAAGAAATCATCGCGAAGATGAAGCACATCGTGATAATCGCGACAAGTCTTCCATTCTTGTTAGTTGTAGTAGTGTTTGACATATTTTAAAAGGTTGTTATTGTCATAGTAATGATATCCAAATTTAGCGTTTTTAATGAAAATACTCTAATTTTGGAGTAGTTCTTGCAATACACGATATTCAAAAAAAAACGATTACGATGAAAAGATTATTAATTGCATTTGTTCTCGTGCTCTCTTGCGGCCTTTCCGGTATGCAGGCACACGCCCAGTCAAAACTTGACAAAATGATCGGCACGTGGTTGATCAAAGTAGATATGAACGGTGAAGAAATGGAATTCACCTACGATGTCGTCAGGACTGACGAAGGAGTCTTTGCGGTGATGGAAGTGCCCGGTGCCCCGGAGCAGAGACTTCAGATCAAGGAAATCAACGGCAAGCTTTGCAGTCAGCTGGATATCCCCGAGTTCGGTTCGGTGATCGACATCAGCTATGCTGTCGTAGATGATGATAACATCAATATTGCGGTTGATGCAGGCGGATTCTTTATGGAATCAGCTATGACACGAGTCAAGAAATAAGATACAGCCCCTGATATGAAAAACTATGCTATGAACTTCATACTGGCAGCCTTGCTGCCGGTATTTCTTTGTGCAGGCGCCGGTTGCTCCCGCACTGTCACTACTCCCAACCCCGTAATCTATGGTGACGTCCCCGATCCCGACGTTATCAGGGTGGGCAATGATTATTATATGACCAGCACCACGATGCACCTTCTGCCCGGTGTGCCGGTGATGCACAGTACCGACCTTATCAACTGGGAGATTGTCTCCTATGTCTACGACCAGCTTGAGGACAATGACAAGGCAAATCTTCTGAACGGAGAATTCAGCTACGGCGGAGGCTCGTGGGCGTCGTCCATCAAATATGCAGGCGGAGAGTATCACGTATGCTTCATCGCCAACGAGCAGCACAAGAGCTATATCTACCACACGAAAGACCTGACTTCAGGAGAATGGACCAGAAGCGACTTCGACGTGGTATTCCACGATCCGGCCCTGTTTGAGGATGAAGACGGCACCGAATGGGTTGTCTATGGCAACGGTGGGCTTCATATCACCCAGCTCACAGACAATTTCCACGCAATCAAGCAAGACGGCATTGTCGACAGTCTGCTGCTCAACCTGCGTTCGCGTGAGTTGCAACTTCAGCCCGAAGGCAGCCATCTCTACAAACGCAACGGTTATTACTACCTGTTTGACATAGACTGGCCGAGGGGAGGCGTACGTCGCGAGATAGTCAACCGAAGCACGAACCTGATGGGTCCCTATGAGCAGAGGACTGTCCTTTACACCACTTTGAACGAGGGACGCGGAGGCTTCTCTGCCAACGGCGTCGCTCAGGGCGGCATCGTAGATACTCCGACCGGAGAATGGTATGCCTTCCTGTTCCAGGACCACGGCCCGCTCGGCCGCTGCCCGGTGCTTGTGCCTATGGAGTGGGTCGATGACTGGCCGGTGATGGCAGGCGGAGAGGCCGCCGGTGCTGCGACAGGAAAGACTTTCGGTATGGCGAAACTGCCTGAAGTGGGTGTAATGCCCGCAGAAGTAGGCGTCAAGGCCAAAACAGTCACCGTAGCCAACTGGTTCGGCAGCGATGATTTCGATTATAAAGAGAACAAGCTCAACCTCGCCTGGCAGTGGAATCATAATCCTGTTGCAGCAGGATGGAGCCTTACCGAGCGTCCCGGCTGGCTGAGGCTGAAACCCGTTTCGCTCGCTCCGAACATCCTCAGGGCGCGCAATTCACCGTCACAAAGGCTTCCCGGTCCTCGTTGCGACACTGAAGTGCTGCTGGATTTCAGCGGACTCAAGGCTGGCGACAGGGCGGGTATCTGCGCATTCCAGAGCAATTACGCATCAGTCGGCATCGCCGTGGATGAAAATGGAGCTAAATTCCTGAGCGTGATGCGTCGCAGCGGCGGCGGAAACAAGCGTATGCTCGGCGCGGATGACGACGGAGCGGAAGAAATGCTGTCACTTCCGGTTCCTGAAGGAATCTCTACTGTGGCCCTGAAGATAAGATATATCTTCGACCCTGCTGACGACAACGACACCAAGCGTGATTTTGCAACGCTCGCTTACTCGTTTGACGGTGGCAAGAACTGGGTTGACTGCGGAGTAGAACTTCAGATGCGCTATACCCTCGACATCTTTATGGGTTACCGCACCTTCCTGTATTGCTATTCAACTCTGGCTACCGGAGGTCACGCGGACTTCGATTATTACAAAGTCTCAGTGGACTAGGACTGAGCCTGGCTGTCGGCCTTCGAACCCAGGTAGCGCTTCTGGTAATCTTTGGCTGACAAGCCGAAGAATTGCCTGAACGCTGTGGAGAAGACAGAAGGATTGCTGTAGCCCACGGAGTAGGCTATCTGTGCGATATTCTTCTTCTCTCCCTTGAGCAGCTGCGCTGCCTGGTTCAGGCGGATGGTGCGGATATACTCACCGGGAGACATTCCTGTAATCTCCTTTATTTTCCGGTGCAGATGACCTCTGCTTATTCCGATGGCGCCTGCAAGCATCTCGACATTCAGGCCCGGGTCGGACAGGTGCTCGTTTATGACTTCGAGAACTTTCTTGATCAAGGCGTCGTTGTTGCCCTCAAGTTCGACGGGCTGGAGCAACTCGCTTGATATCTGTTTCTCCTTGATGTGGCTGGCCAGTCGAGAGCGGTTGACAATCAAGTTGTTGCAACTTAGGATAAACTCTTCTTCGTTGAAAGGCTTCGAAATGATGGCATCGGCGCCGGTCAACAGGCCCTGAAGCCTCACGTCTTCTCCAGGCAGTGCAGTCATCAGCAGTACCGGGACGTGGGCAGTATTGGCATTGCTCTTGAGCCGTTTTACCAGAGATATGCCGTCGATGCCGGACATCATTATTTCGGCTATCACAAGGTCAGGCACTTCGGAAATGGCGGCATTCAGTCCTTCTGATGGATTGGTAAATGTCGTGATATTGAAACGGGGACTGAGCAGCAGACGCAGATAGTTGCAAATGTCGGGATACTCGTCGATGGCGATAATGGAGTACTGCCTGCCGGATGCTGACCCCTTGTCTGCATAGCCGGAATCAGAGTTGTCACTTGAATTGATGATGCTCCACGTTTCGTCCAGTTTGCCGTTCCTGCTGGTAAGCTGGTCTTTGGAGATATGCGCATTGCCCTGAGGCAGTCTGATTGTGCAAGAATATCCATCTTTCTCGGCGAAGTTCCTGACGGTTATGCTCCCCTTGTGCTTGCTGACGATATCCTTGCAAAGGTACAGTTCCATATTAGTATCTGTGACTGCGCCGGAATCAGAGCGTTTGAACAATTCGAACAAGTGAGTTATGTGTTCTTCGGTAAGCGCCTTGCCGTGGCTGCTGATTATGATGGAAGAGGACTTGTCATCATCTGCAACTTCTATGTCCAGTTTATTGCCCGGGGGAGTGGATTTTAAAATCGCACCTATAAGGTTCATCAGGACTTCGTCGAATTGATATCTGTCCAGCCAGGCGGTAATCCTGTCTTTGCTGCAATGGAATGCAATCTCAACTCCTCCAAACTTGGCCTGATACTTGAAGACGGAGAGCAGGTTCTGAACGTACTTGACAAGATTGATTTCCCTGAATCTCAAGCTTTTCTCGTCCTCGTCAATTTTGTCGATGTTCATCGTCTTGTCCAGAATGGCCAGGATTTTACCGGCATTTTGCTGCATACGTTGCAGTTCTCTGTCGGTTTCTTCGTCGTAGCTGTTTTCCGCCAGCTTCTGAAGAGGGGTCGTGATAAGTGTAACCGGAGTTCTGAGCTCTTGAGTAAGGTAAGTCAGCAATTCCAGTTTCTTTATGGTTTTCTCATTGCGCTTGGCGGATCTCTTTTCGAACCTGTAGCCGGTGTACCATACAATCAAGCCACCTGCAGCGGCAGACGCAAGACAGGCTAAAATAGCAGGAATGAGAGGGATTCCTGATGTTAGAAAAAGTAAACTAATTTGATGTTGCATGGAGCGAATATATACAATTACTAACATCAAATGTGACCACTGTTACAAAATCAGATGCAATTGATACAAATGTAAATAAGTGTGAAACACCTTAAATAGTACATGAAGTAAATCCTAAAGTGTATTTCGGGTGCCCTGATTACCTTTGCAATGAAACAAATGAGCCCGCGTTGTCAGGCAATAATAGTGTTTAGGTGGGTAGGGGTGATGCCTTGTGCATTACCCCTACATTTTTTTCCAGACAATCGAATCATCCCGCCCCCAGTATGACATCTGGCGCTTTGCATAATGCCTGGTGTTGCGCTTGATGGCCTCGACGGCCTCATCGAGAGTGCAGTCTCCGTCGAAGTGTGCGAACAGTTCCTTGTAACCGACGGTGTTCAGTGCGGTGAGATTCCGTAACGGCAGCAGCCTTTCAGCTTCTTCAAGCAGACCTTGCTTCATCATTATGTCCACGCGACGGTCTATGCGGCCATATAACTCGCTTCGCTCTCTCTGAAGTCCGATCTTTTCAATCTCGAAGGGGCGTTTCTTTGCCGTCGAAGTCTTGAAGTCGGAGAATTTCCGTCCGGTAGCGATAGTTACCTCCAGTGCCCTGACTACCCGCTGCCAGTTCGCTATGTCAATTGCGGCATAGCTTTCCGGGTCCAGCCTGCGGAGGTCCATCCGCAGCGATTCGACACCTTCCTCCCTGACGCGTCGGGTGAGCTCTTCCCGGAGCTGCGGATCAGCAGGGGGAAAGTCATCAAGTCCTTTGCAGAGAGCGTCGATATAGAAACCGGACCCACCTGTCATCACGACTGTGTCGTATTTCCTGAACAGTTCTTCCAGAAGAGCCATCGCGTCCAGTTCGAACATACCGGCGGTGTAGGGCTCCTGCACTGAGCGGCAGGCTATGAAATGGTGTTTGACACGGCGAAGGGTCTCATCATCCGGGCGGGCGACGCCAATGGACAGCTCCCTGAATATCTGGCGTGAATCGCAGTTGATTATCTCGGTGCCCAGACTTTCGGCAAGGCAGACGGCATAGTCCGTCTTGCCCACAGCCGTGGGGCCAAGCACTATCGTAAGTTTTTTAGGCATCAAGTGACGGATTAATCGTCTGAACCGGAATCAAGCCCGTCTTCAAACTCGCTGAAGGCATTGTCGTCGTCCTTCTCGTCCTCTTCATCGTCATCATCGACAACGGGGCTGCTGCCGCTGGCGCGAGGGATATACACCTGGGGATCCTCATATTTGGCTGAGAACTGGTCAGGGTTGTGCCCCTTTTCGAGGACGGTCTGGGGATAATGGCTTCTGGGGTCTTCAGGCTCTTCGGAGAGAATGGTGATGACTATGCAGCTGTTGTTGTGCATATCGTAGCAGAACTGAAGGACATTCTGGCCCTTCTGTGCCAGCTGCTCGAAAGTGACCTTGTCCATTGAGCCGTATCCGAGGTCGAACAGGCCGTAGACTGCGGAAATAGCTCCCTTCTCATCCAGGGCGCGATAGACCACTATCTGGTCTGAAGAGAAACACAGATCGTTGATGATGAACTTGTTGAAATCAAACAAACTAATCTTGGCAGGGATTTCATACTCCCTGACGAACACCTTGCTGGAAGGGATTGTCGCTCTTAATCTATAGATCATATCAGTAAGCCGGGGCTTGTTTCATCTTTGCAAAAATATAAATAAAAGCCTACTTTTGCAATCGGTAATGGATTCAGTTGCAAAACCGGTCACAGATAGCTACAAAAGCATCGCTGCCCCCTCAAGAGGCCTTTATAAAGACAAAGGGAGCAAATTCCTTTCATTCGCTTATCCGGTTTCCTCGCAAGAGCAGGTAAAAGACATCGTTTCCTCCCTCAAAAAAGAATATTTCGACGCCCGGCATCACTGCTATGCTTACCGTCTGGGACTGAGCGGCGACACCTGGCGCGCCAATGACGACGGAGAGCCATCTTCTACTGCCGGCCGTCCAATCCTCGGGCAGATTCTGTCGGCAGAGCTGAGCGACATACTCATAGTGGTAGTGC
The DNA here is from genome assembly GCA_017960085.1 of Bacteroidales bacterium. Classification (GTDB taxonomy): domain Bacteria; phylum Bacteroidota; class Bacteroidia; order Bacteroidales; family UBA932; genus Equibacterium. Next base: position 37,374 of record JAGCZI010000033.1, on the reverse strand, counting down.
GTTATTTCGGCGGGATACTGCTGGGCACGTCAGGGTTGACGGTGGCTTACAAATCCGCTGCCGCCGATGCCATAGCCAACAGCCGGATAGTGGAGAAGGTAGCCACCGAGCTTTTCGAGATCCGGTTCGACTACTTGCAGATGAACGACGTGATGAAGGCGCTCAAGGAGCTGCAGATTGCTCCTGTCGAGCAGAATTTCGACGAAAGATGTCTGATTGCGGCCCCTGTCCGCCTGAGGGATATAGACAGATTCAAGGAAATGCTTAAAAATACAGATATATGCCAAAGAGCCTGATATCAATCCACGATTTTTCGAAGGATGAGATGCTGCACATCCTCGATGTGGCTTCAGAGATGGAGAAGAACAAGTCCCAGAAGATACTTGACGGCAAGGTGGTCGCCTGCCTGTTCTTCGAGCCTTCGACCCGCACGCGCCTGAGTTTTGAGACTGCCGCCAACCGTCTCGGGGCTAGGGTGATCGGTTTCAGCGACGTGGGCAATACTTCCATCAGCAAGGGAGAAAGCCTTAAAGACACCATCAAGATGGTTTCCAACTATGTCGACATTATCATTATGCGTCACCCTCTCGAAGGAGCGGCCCGCTACGCCAGCGAGGTCTGCAACCTCCCGGTGGTGAATGCGGGTGACGGTGCCAACCAGCACCCCAGCCAGACGCTGCTGGATATGTATTCCATCCGCCAGTCGCAGGGCCGCCTGGACGGCCTGACCATCAATATGGTCGGTGACCTGAAATATGGCCGTACGGTGCATTCGCTGCTGCAGGCGATGAGCCACTTCGACCCGAGCTTCGTCTTCACGGCCCCCGCCGAGCTGCAGATGCCTGCCGAGTACAAGCAGTTCCTCTGCGAGCGGGGCATAGCATTCAAGGAGACCACTTCCCTGAACGAGCATCTCGACGACTGTGACATCCTGTATATGACAAGGGTGCAGCAGGAGCGCTTCAGCGACCCTATGGAATATGAGAAGGTCAAAGATGTGTACAGGCTCGACGCAAGTATGCTCGGCGGAGTGCGCAGCAATATGAAGATCCTCCATCCGCTGCCCCGCATCAACGAGATAGCCCAGGATGTGGACGACACACCTTACGCATATTACTTCAAACAAGCCGAGAACGGAATGTATGTCCGTATGGCCATCATAGCCTGTCTGCTCGGGTACAGATAACGGAGGAACGCAAAATGACAACATCAGCAAGACAACTCATAGTCAACGCCATCGAGAACGGTACAGTGCTTGACCACATCCCGTCTGAAAACCTTTTCAAGGTGGTTGAAATCCTGCATCTGGCCGAATCATCCAACCAGATCACCATCGGCAGCAACCTGGACAGCAAGAGCTTCGGCCGCAAGGGCATCATCAAGATCGCCGACCGCTATTTTGAGAATGACGAGCTCAACCGCATAGCCCTCGTGGCCCCTCAGGCAACGATCAATATCATCAAGGATTACAAGGTAATAGAGAAGCATAAAATCACCATTCCGGAAGAGGTCGTCGGCATCGGCAGATGCGCCAATCCGATGTGCGTGACGAACCACCAGAAGATTGCCACGAAGTTCAAGACGATAGTCGCTCAGGACAGCATCAAACTTCTCTGCCATTATTGTGAAAAGACCACAAATATTATAAATTTGTAGCCCCCTTCCGGAAGCTTCGGAAGCAACATTGGAATCAGCAAAAAACCAACAATATAAATGAAAAAAGCTTACAATTTTACCGCCGGCCCGTGCGTCCTGCCGCAGCCAGCCATTGATGCAGCCATCGAGGCTCTCAAGGATTTCGCAGGAACGGGTGTCCCTGTCGTTTCAATCTCTCACCGTACAAAAGAGTGGACCGCCGTTATGGATGAGGCCCGCGGTCTCTGGAAGGAACTTCTGAACATTCCTGACAACTATGAAGTCCTTTTCCTCGGTGGAGGAGCATCTATGCAGTTCCTTTATGTCGCTATGAACTTCCTGGAGCATAAGGCTGCTTATCTCGAGACAGGTGTGTGGGCCAAGAAGGCCCTCAAGGAGGCCAAAGGTCTGGGCGACGCCTATGCTCTCGCATCCAGCGCCGACAAGACTTTCAGCTACATCCCCAAGGGTTTCGAAATTCCCACTGACATAGATTATTTCCATATCACCTCGAACAACACTATCTACGGCACGGAAATCAGGCACGACATCGACAGTCCTGTTCCCCTGATCGCTGATATGTCGTCAGATATCCTCAGCCGTCCGGTGGATGTAAGCAAGTATGCCCTCATCTACGGCGGTGCGCAGAAGAACGTGGGCCCTGCAGGCCTGGCATTCGCCATCGTCAACAAGGACGCTCTCGGCAAGGTAAGCCGCTACATCCCCACGATGCTCGACTACCGCACCCATATCGAAGGCGCATCTATGTTCAACACTCCTCCGGTATTCCCGATTTTCGTGATGACTGAGACCCTCAAATGGCTCAAGGGAATCGGCGGAGTAGAGGCCATCAACAAGATCAATGTTGCCAAGGCTGAAAAACTCTATGCTGAAATCGACCGCAACAGCCTCTTCCGCGGCACCGCAGCCAAGGAAGACCGTTCGATTATGAACGTTTGCTTCGTGATGGCCGAAGGCCGCGAAGCTCTTCAGGACGAGTTTTTGGCTTTCGCCCAGAGCAAGGGTATGGTCGGCATCAAGGGCCACCGCTCAGTCGGCGGTTTCCGCGCTTCCATCTACAACGCCTGCCCTATGGAGGCTGTGGATGCGCTGATCGCCTGCATGCAGGAATTCGAAGCAGAACACAAATAACAGATTGCCGCTATGAAAGTATTGGTAGCAACAGAGAAACCTTTCGCAGGCGTGGCCGTGAAGGGTATCCGCGAAATTGTAGAGAGTGCAGGCCACAAATTCGCCACACTCGAGAAATATACCGACAAAAAAGACCTGCTCAAGGCAGTCAAGGACGCTGACGCCCTTATCGTCCGCTCCGACAAGGTGACCGCCGAAGTTGTGGAAGCCGCGAAGAACCTCAAGATCGTGGTGAGGGCAGGTGCAGGCTATGACAACCTCGACCTCGACGCTCTCAGCGCAGCCAAGGTTGTGGCTATGAACACTCCCGGCCAGAACTCCAATGCCGTAGCTGAGCTTGCAGTAAGCTTTATGGTGTATATGTCCCGCAACCAGTATACTCCCGCCACCGGCAGCGAGCTGAAGGGCAAGACCCTCGGCGTTCAGGCCTACGGCAACGTGGGACGTCTGGTAGCCAACATCGCCAAGGGCTTCGGTATGAATATTATGGCCTTCGACCCGTTCATCCCGGCCGAGAAGATCGAGGCTGACGGTGTGAAGGTTGCTTCATCTCTCGAAGAGCTCTACAGCAGCAGCAACTTCATCTCCCTGCATATTCCCGTCACTCCGCAGACCAAAGGCTCCATCGGCTACGCCCTTCTGAGCCGTATGCCGAAAGGCGGCTGCCTTGTGAACACTGCCCGCAAGGAAGTTATCAACGAGGCTGAGCTGGTGAAGGTGCTCACTGAGCGTGAAGACCTCAAATATATCACCGACATCGCAGCTGACAACCAGGCTGAACTGAACGAGAAGTTCGGTGTGCGCGTCTTCGCCACTCCCAAGAAGATGGGCGCCCAGACTTCTGAGGCCAACATCAATGCCGGCCTTGCAGCAGCCCGCCAGATCTGCGACTTTTTCGCAACAGGCAATACCCGTTTCCAACTTAACAGGTTCTAAGATTTTAAGAAATGGTAAAAGTAAAACCCTTCGCCGCTATAAGGCCTCCCAAGGCTCTTGCAAAGGAAGTGGCGAGCCGTCCCTATGACGTGCTGTCATCTGAGGAAGCCAAAGCCGAAGCAGGCGAGAAGTCGCTGCTTCACATCATCAAACCCGAAATTGATTTTGACCCCATTGCAGAAGAGCAGGAACCGCGCGTCTACGAAAAGGCCGTGGAGAATTTCAAGCTCTGGCAGCAGAAAGGCTGGCTGGTGCAGGATGAGAAGGAGTGTTACTACGTATATGCCCAGACTATGGGCAGCCGCACCCAGTACGGCCTCGTGGTCTGCGCCAACGTCGAGGATTATATGAGCGGTGCCATCAAGAAGCACGAGCTGACCCGCAAGGACAAAGAGGATGACCGTATGAAGCACGTGCGCATCCAGAGCGCCAACCTGGAGCCGGTGTTCTTCGCCTATCCTGACAATGCAGCCATCGATGCCATCGTGGCCAAATATACCGCCACTCCCGCTGAATATGATTTTGTAGCTGATGACGGCTTCGGCCATAAGCTGTGGGTCATCGACGATGATAAGGATATAGAGGCCATAACCGCCGCCTTCGCTTCGATCCCCGCATTCTATGTGGCAGACGGCCATCATCGTACTGCTGCAGCTGCCCGCGTCGGTGCCGAGCGCAAGGATAACAATCCTGCCCACAACGGCACTGAAGAGTACAACTACTTTATGGCAGTCGTATTCCCGCAGAGCCACCTCAAGATAATGGAGATCAACCGTCTGGTCAAGGACCTCGACGGCCTGACTCCGGAGCAGCTCATCGAAGCCCTGAAAAAGAATTTCGTGGTTGAGGAGGCTGAGGGCAGCGGTCCCTACCGTCCCTGCAGGCTCCACAACTTCGCGATGTATCTCGACGGCAAGTGGTACTCCCTGACGGCCAAAGAGGGCACTTACGACGACAATGACCCTATCGGCAAGCTTGATGTGACAGTTCTTTCGAACCTTGTCCTCCAGGACATCCTGCACATCGGAGACCTGCGTACTTCCAACCGCATCGAGTTCCCCGGCGGAATCCGAGGCCTCGAGGAGCTGCAGCGCCGCGTGGACAGCGGAGAGATGGCAGTCGCCTTCGCCCTCTATCCCGTGACGATGGAGCAGCTTGTGAGCATAGCCGACACCGGCAACATAATGCCTCCGAAGACCACCTGGTTTGAACCCAAGCTCCGCAGCGGTATCACTATACATAAATTCTAAATCAAAGATATGACAGATTACTCTATGAACGCCAACCTGCTGGAAAGGGCGCTCGGCAAGCCTTGCAGCGCTTTCACCAGACAGGACCTGATTGATTTTTGCATAGCTAACAAAGTTGAATTCGTCAATTTCCACTATTGCAGTTTCGACGGGAAGTTCAAGACTCTTAATTTCGTGATCCACAGTCTGGAGCATCTCGAGAATATCCTGACTGCCGGAGAGCGTGTGGACGGGAGCAACCTTTTCCCGTTCATCAAGGCAGGAGAGAGCGATCTGTATGTCATTCCCAAATACAAGACTGCCTTCCTGAATCCTTTCAGCGAGGTGCCGACCCTCGACCTTCTCTGCTCATATTATGGCCGTGACGGAAAGCCCTATGAGAGTTCTCCTGAATACATCCTTCACAAGGCGCACGCCGAACTGACACGTACCACCGGCCTGAAGATGCAGGCTATGGGCGAGCTGGAGCATTATGTCATCAGCGACAAGGAGGATATGTATCCCGTGCCCGACCAGAAAGGCTATCACGAGAGCGCTCCTTTCAACAAGTCGTCCGAGTACCGCAACGAGGCTATGAGGCTCATCGCACAGTCCGGCGGCAAGATCAAGTACGGCCACAGCGAGGTCGGCAATTTCTGCCAGGACGGCAAAAACTACGAGCAGAACGAGATAGAATTCCTGCCTGTCGACATCGAGGATGCAGCAGACCAGCTTGTCATCGCCAAGTGGATTATGCGCGAGCTTGCGTACAAGCGCGGGCTGACCATCACTTTTGCCCCGAAGATTACTGTGGGCCAGGCCGGCAGCGGACTGCACGTTCATATGAAGTTCACCCGTGACGGCCGCAGCGTGATGGTCAAGGATGTGAATGTTCCTGCCGATGCAGGTGACGGCAAGGTCAATCTCACAGAAGAGTGCCGCAGGGCTATTGCGGGCCTTATGATGGCCGGAACTTCGCTCCCTGCCTTCGGCAATCCCAATCCGCTGTCATACCTCCGCCTGGTGCCGAACCAGGAGGCTCCGACGTCTCTCTGCTGGTCGTTCAGCAACCGCAGTGCGCTGGTGCGCATTCCTCTGGGATGGGCAGGCTGCAGCGATATGGCCGAGCAGGTCAACGGGCCGCAGAAGGCTGCCGATGTGGATTTCAGCAAGAAGCAGACCTTCGAGTGGAGGGCTTCCGACGGATGTGCCGACATCTATATGCTTATGGCAGCCCTATGTGCCGCCGTGCGCCACGGATTCGAGGTTGAAGATGCCCTGGCTGTCGCCGACAGGACCTATGTGGGCCTCGGCGTCGACATCCACGACAAGAAAAACACTGCGTTGGCTGACTCCCTGGAGCAGCTGCCCGATTCCTGCGTAGGTGCTGCCGCAGAACTGGAGAAGGACCGCGCAATTTACACAGCGAAGGGAGTTTTCTCAGACAGCATCATTGATTATCTCGAGCGCTACTTGCGCAACTTCGACGATGCCCGCCTGCGCGAAGCCATCTCCGGCAGCAAGTCCCTTACGATGGATCTCGTGAAGCAGAATCTGCACGTAGGTTAGTTCGCTCTTCCTGGCTTTCAAGTCCGCGCGTGACCAGCGACGAACCTGTGTATTATGAATTTGTAGAGCCAGTAGCAGGCGACGGCGAAGAGCACGCCGCAGAGGATGCCGCAGAGTACGTCCAGGGGATAATGCCGTCCCAGATACATACGGCTGTAGCATACCAGCAGGGCCCATACGACGGAAAAGACGGTCCAAGCCTTGCGGCGGAATATCAGCGATGTGATTACAGCGAAACCGATGGTGTTGGCGGCGTGTCCGGAGAAGAAACCGTAGAGGTTTCCGGCCCCGTCGATGAGTCTTACCGTGCTGCCGATGGCCGGGTCGTGACCGGGCCTGAACCTGCAGACGGTATTCCTCACTATGTCAGACACGTGGTCGGTCAGCAGGTAGCAGATGAGCACAGCAACAAAACCGGCCATACCGACAATCCAGACCCTGGCACCTTCGCAGTCCCTGCGGACGATGCTGTTGCGGGAGTACAGTTTCGGGATGAAAAGGGCTACGGCTACGAGCAGGTACAGCGGGAACCAGAAACTGACTTTGGACATAGTGACCATAAGGGTATCGGCCCATGGCGATGTCCAGTGATTGATGGCCAGAAGCAGTTGCTTGTCAAGCTCGATAAGCCGTTCCATAGGGAGCCTTAGGCCCTGTAGAAGGGCAGCTTCACGACTTTAGCCTTCAGAAGGCGGCCGCGCACGCTGATGAAGATTTCGCTGTCGACAGCCTTGTGGGCGGCGTCAACATAGCCAAGGCCGATGGCTTTCTTTACAGAAGGGCCCATCGTGCCTGAAGTGACGTGACCGATTACGGCTCCTGCAGCGTCGCAGATATCGTAGCCGTGGCGTGCGATGCCTTTGTCCACCAGTTCGAAGCCTACCAGGCGGCGTTTGATGCCTTCGGCTTTGAGAGCCTCCATATAGGCGCGGTCGATGAAGTCGCCTTTGGCGTCATTGAATTTGGTGATCCAGCCGAGGCCGGCCTCCAGGGGAGATGTGGTGTCGTCGATGTCGTTGCCATAGAGGCAGAATCCCATCTCGAGACGGAGGGTGTCGCGGGCGCCGAGGCCAATCGGCTTGATGCCGAACTCTTCACCTGCCTCGAACACTGCATTCCACAGCTTTTCGCCGTCTTCATTGGCTACATATATTTCGCATCCGCCGCTGCCGGTATATCCGGTGGTTGAGAGGATCGCGTCGTGTATGCCGGCGATGTCGACCTTCTGGAAGGTGTAGTATTCCATCGACATTATGTCCTGCTTGCAGATCTTCTGCATAGCTTCCATAGCCTTCGGACCCTGCACGGCCAGCTGGCAGATTTCGTCAGAGGCATTGTAGAGTTCCTTGCCGGGAGTCATTCCGAACTTCGGACCGATGCTGCACAGATGCGCCCAGTCTTTGTCGATGTTAGCCGCATTGACTGCAAGCATATATGTCTGAGAGTCGATGCAGTATACTATGAGGTCATCCACGATGCCTCCACGGCCGTTCGGGAAGCAGGTGTACTGGGCTTTGCCGGGGTAGAGGACAGACACGTCGTTGCTTGTCACATACTGCAGGAAGGCGGTTGCAGAAGGGCCCTTGACCCAGATTTCACCCATATGGGAGACGTCGAAGACGCCGACGCCGTTACGGACGGTGGCGTGCTCGTCATTGATTCCGGTATATTCGATAGGCATCAGATAGCCTGCAAAGGGGGCCATCTTGGCTCCAAGGGCGATATGTTTGTCGGTGAAAACAGTTCTTTTTTCCATTATCTATTCGTGGATTGCGGTTTTAGTATCATATATCCAGATGTCGTAGGGGCACGTCTTTTCATATTCCATGAATTTGTACATACTCCTAAGGGCTTCGTAGTAATTGTCGGTTCCGCTGGTCAGCAGCACGTCGTAGCCGGTCTTGAACCGGACGGCGAGGATGTCGTACCCCTGCTTTTCGAGGTAGGCTTTGTAGTTGACGGCATTGGAAGGGACCTTGAAGCCTCCCATGGCTACGTAATACCGCGACGATACTTTGTTGGCGGCAGCTTCCTGCTCGGCTGCGATACGCTCCACTTCAGCCTGAAGGGCAGCGATGGAATCTTCCCTTGCCTTCGCCCTTGCAGCCTCCTGCTCGAGCCGCAGCTGCTCCAGATCCTTCGAAGTCGGCTTACCCAGCATAGAGCGGACCGCATCGCAGCCGGTGAACAGCATACAAACAGCGAGAAGTATGGCGGACAGTCTGAAAAGTTTCATTTCGACAGGCTTTTTGTATCTTCACAAAAGTATACAATTGCCACATCAAAGGCAAAAAAATCGTATATTTACAAAAAACACACAACAGCTCCCGAATGATAGAAAAAACACTGACGCTTGAGCATTTCGATCCTGTAGAAATCTATGGAGTCAACAATAAAAACCTCAATCTTTTCCGATATCATTTCCCGAAGGTCAAGGCGGTTGCCAGGGGTTCCCAAATTACAGTCGAGGGTGCCCAGGAGGATATTGAAGCTTTTGAAGCGGCTTTCAACGCCCTCCTTTCAATCAAAGAGTCCAAGGGTGTGATCAATGAATATGACATAGACTTCCTTTTCGAAGAGAAAGGCCGTGAGGCTGAGGTCGGCAAGGTGGATATGCAGTCCGGAGATGATTACATCATCGTCTACGGCAACGACGGCAAGTGCATCAAAGCCCGCACTAAAAATCAGAAACGGCTGGTCAAGGAATACTATGACAACGATTTGATATTTGCCCTCGGGCCTGCCGGAACAGGTAAGACCTATACCGCGATCGCACTTGCAGTCAGAGCGCTGAAGAACCGGGAGGTGAAGAAGCTGATCCTGACTCGTCCGGCCGTGGAAGCCGGGGAGAGGCTGGGATTCCTTCCAGGCGACCTCAAAGAGAAACTGGATCCCTATCTGCAGCCGCTGTACGATGCCCTGCAGGATATGATTCCTGCCAAGAAACTACAGGCTTTTATGGAAGACGGCACCATCCAGATAGCGCCGCTCGCCTATATGAGAGGCCGCACCCTGGACCGCGCCTTCGTAATTCTGGATGAGGCGCAGAACACTTCGCTGGGCCAGCTGAAAATGTTCCTCACTCGTATGGGCTGCGACGCGAAGTTCATCGTCACGGGCGACGTCACCCAGATAGACCTGCCCCGCAAAAGTGATTCAGGCCTTGAGCGCGGCGTCGAGCTAGTACGCGGCATACGCGGCATCAGCGTCATCGAGTTCGGCCGCGAGGACATAGTCCGTCACCCGCTGGTCACTAAGATTGTCGACGCCTTCGAGAAAGCGTCTACCGCCGATCCGAGTCAAGAATAAGTCCCGGGGTGTGCCAGACGCGCATATCGTCCTGCTCGCCGTATACGAGATATGCTTCTACACCCTCACCGGCCAGCTGGGAAGATATGACTTGCTTTGCCGCTTCGGTTCCGATGACCATAAACCAGGTCGCATAGGCGTCGGCGGTGGCTCCGTCGCTGGCTACGACCGTCGCGCTGAGCAGCGAATGTTTCACGGGCGCTCCGGTGACCGGGTCCACGGTGTGTGAGTATTTCTGTCCGTCTTCGACGTAGAATTTGCGGTAGTTGCCGCTGGTGACAAGGCCGCAGTCGCTGATTGACACCACGTCCTGTTTAAGCTCTCCCGAGACGTTGTTGCCGTCCTCCGGCTTGTCAATCCAGATGCGCCACGGGCCGCCCTGCTCACGCTGTCCCTTGCATACGATCTCCCCGCCCAGCTCGATGATGTAGTTGCGGCTGCCGAAACTTTCCAGTACGCGGGCCACGACATCGCAGCTGTAGCCCTGGGCGATGGCGTTGAAATTGAGCCTGCAGCGGCTGTCAGCCTTGGTCAGGAAGGTTCCCTGCGGAGTCTCCTCGAAGCCGAAGAGGTCCATCCCGATGTATTCTTTCATCGAGGATGCCATCAGAGCTTTCTGGCCGGCGGTGGCGGTGCTGTCGGCAAAGCCGAAACCCCAGAGGTCGAACAGCGGTCCTGCGGAAGGGTCGAAGGCTCCGCCGCTCTTGATCCAGATGTCTTTAGAGATATTGAAGATATCGATGAAGATGTCGTCGAGAGCAACCTGTTCACCGTTGTTGATGCGGGACAGGATGGAACCTTTGTTGTAGCCGGAGATGGAATTGTCGATGCGCAAAAGTGCACTGTCGACGGAATCCTTTACCTCCTGGGAAAGGACGGTGGAGGGCAGGCTGCACTTGATGGAGTAGGTGCCGCCCTGCGCGAAACCCTGGATGTTGACGTAGCGGTCCATACTGCAGGAGCATACAGACAAAAGCAGCAGCAATGACAGCAATCTTTGTTTCATACGGTCCGGTGGCATGATTTTGGCTCCACCGCCTGCAAATTTACAATAAATACTTATATTTGCATTTTACAGACCAATAGCCACGATGAAGAAGATAAGAGGATTTGCCTGCCTGATTGCAGTTTTTGCAGTTTGCCTTTCTTTGGTATCCTGCGAAAAGAAGGCCGACCCGTCATATACGCATATGGTGGGCACGACCGACTTCGAACTCGAATCTTTCCTTCCCTGCTCCCAGCTCATCGACCTGAAGGCAAACGGAGTGGTATCACCAGAGAAGTACGTGGTCAAATGGCTGATTCCCAAAATATACGAAGATACCCTCACAGGCACTCATCTCACTATCCGTACTCCAGATGAACCCTGCAACCTGTTTGTAACCGTCATCACCAATGCCTACGGCTATTATGAACTGACTTCAAGCCGGACGGCTGTCATAATTGATCCAGAGAAGTCCCTTACCGGCCGTGTCTTCAAAGGCGGGCTGATTACCGACCCCCGTGACGGACAACAGTATCATACTGCAACTGTCGGCGACCTCGAGTGGTTCGCTGAGAACCTCAAGTGGGATGGAGCCGGCATTTGTTACGACGACTGCGACGTGCTTCAGGAACTCTTCGGCAGACTCTACACTTGGAATGAGGCTACCGGCGGTGAAGAAGGCTTCGGGCTTGCAGGCGGTCCTCAGGGTGCGTGTCCTGAAGGATGGAGCGTCCCTACAGCCGAGGACTGGGAGAATCTCGGAGCGGCTCTCAACAAAGGCGTGGCAGTGCCTTTCCTTTCGAACTGGGCCGGACTCGGGCAGAAACTTACTGTCGAAGCGTTTATGAACGGAGAGAAACTCTGGCCGATATCACCCGACAACAACAAAGCCAACACCGTGTTCTGGAATGCCCTTCCGGCTGGTTACAGTATGATATCCGGCAACATATTCCGTGATATGAGGGCATACGGTATGTGGTGGAGCTCAGCAAGAAGGTCTTCTGACCGCGCATACTACCGTTATATATACTTCGATGCTGACTATTGCGGCGTCAATTACGCAGATGTCGATGATATGGCCTTCTCTGTAAGGTGCGTAAGGCTTATCGACGGTGCCGGCAGGTAGGATGAATCCGATACCCATACTTGACAAAGAACAGCAGCTCAGGATAGTCGAGGCCATTGTAAAGGCCGAAGACTGTACCAGCGGCGAGATACGTGTGCACGTCGAGCCCAAGTGCAAGACGGACCCGGTATCCCGTGCGATCAAAGTATTCAACCGTCTTGAAATGTACGATACCGCCGCCCGCAACGGCGTCGTGATCTATCTGGCATATCAGTCCCGCGCCTGCGCCATCGTCGGCGATGTGGCTATCAACGAAGTGATTCCAGCCGGTTTCTGGGACGGCATCCTTGCCGATATGAAAGCGGCATTCTCATCCGGTCTTTACACCGAGGGTATAATAGCCGCAGTAGAGGCCGTTGGCAAGGCACTCTCGCAGTACTTCCCTTACCAGAGCGACGACGTCAACGAGCAGCCCGATGAGATTTCTTTCGGAGGAGATGAGGATGAAGAGGACTAGGATACTGGCTGCGGCATTCCTGCTTGTCTGTGCTTTCGCCGCGATGGCGAAGATACCTGAGCGGCCCTACCCGCCGCGCCTTGTCAATGACTTTGCCGGCATTTTCAATGACTGGCAGGAAGCGGCTTTGGAACAGCGCCTAGTCGCTTTCGATGACACGACTTCCAACCAGATAGCAGTCGTTACTCTTGAAGAACTTGACGGAGATCCGGCGATGGTAGCCTATGAAATAGGTGAGAGCTGGGGTGTGGGCAGCGAGAAAAACAACAACGGTATAGTAATCCTGATCAAGCCGAAGACTGCGTTCAGCAGCGGGCAGGTGTTCATCGCAGTAGGATATGGCCTCGAAGGGGCTATTCCTGACGCTATGACGAAGAGGATATTCGAGAATGAGATGGTTCCCCATCTCAAGAACGGCAACGATTATTACTCTGCAGTGAATGCGGCCCTGGATGTGCTGATGCCGCTGGCCTGCGGGGAATATTCTGAAAGCAGGGAGTTTGACGGAGAAGATGTGCTTGCCCTCGTCTCATTCGTAATGTTCCTGCTGGCTGTCCTGGTAATAGTTCTCATCCTGGCTTCTATGAATGGAGGAAGCACCAACATCGGCAGTGGCAACAAGCATCATCTGGATCTTTGGGACCTGATTGTCCTCAGCAATATGTTCGGTTCTTCCAGAGGCTCTTCATCTGGCGGCGGTCACTCTTCCGGGGGATGGGGCGGCGGCCACTCAGGCGGATTCGGCGGTGGATTCGGCGGCTTTGGCGGAGGTCATTTCGGCGGTGGCGGGGCCGGCGGAAGCTGGTAGCAGCTACATCAGCTTGTTCAGCATAGCATAGACTGTCAGGCCGGCGATTGACTTTATCCCTGTTTTTGCAGTTATGTTCTTGCGGTGGGTGTTCACCGTGTTCATTGATATGTTCAGCATATCTGCGATTTCCTTGCTCATATAGCCCTTTGCTACAAGCACGAGTATCTCGGTCTCCCGTTGGGTCAGAGCCTCGTCATCCATCCCGCTCTGCAAATCATCAGACTGCCTTCTTTCCATAGAGTGCCCGGCTCCGTGGTCGTCGGTGAATACGGCCTCTTCCAGGACCGTGTGCCGGCCGAGGTCTTCGGCGAGCTGGAATATGTCGAAGGTCAGCTCAATTATTTCTTCTGAAGAGATGTTCTGGGGCAGGAACTTGAAGATGATCCTGGTCAGGTCGGCCAGCTTCTCTTCGATGCTGTCGTGAGCCCCGGTGAAGGCTTTCTTGCTGCGGGCGATGTCTTCTACCACTATAGGGAAGATGTTGGCCTCTTCGAATTCGAAGTGGTCTTCGACTTCTTTCTTATAGTCCTCGAAGAATTTTTTGAGCAGGTCACCGTAGGGAGGACCGGCCTTTTCGGCCAGGTCGTTAAGATGCCGCTCTATGTGGGGGATGCGTTCTTCCAGGTAGTAACGGTGGGAGGCGCGAAGGTAATGAAGCAGGGCCGGAAGATCTTCGCAAGTGATGCTCTCGCCGCCGGCTGTGAACCCCTCATAGCAGTACACGTTGCATACGAACAGGAACAGCCTGACACTGACGCTGTGCTCTTCGCACACCTGGGCTATGGTCTTGCCTCCGAAACCGACAGGGATGCCGAAACGGGGCAGCAGAAGCAGAAGGTTGCGGTTCTCGAAGATCACCTCAGAGAGCCTCATCGATGCTGAAAACGGCTTATTTGACATCCTTTTTTCGATTTTGTTGCAAAAATACTAAAAATAACTGCCAAAAAGTCCACAAATGTGACGATTAGTCATCTTTTGAGCTGTGGGCACAGCGTTTGCCTATATGAGGTTTCGAAACACGAAAGAACAACTTAATCAATAGGAGATATTAAAAATGACACTAGTTAGAAGAAATCAGAATTGGTTGCCGTCATTTTTCAATGACTTTTTCGACAACGACTGGATGGAAAGAGTCAATGCATATAACAATGCTGCAGCTCCTGCCATCAATGTGAAAGAAAACAAGAACGCTTATATCGTTGAGGTCGCCGCTCCCGGTATGACAAAAGATGACTTCCAGGTCCACGTTGACGAGGATGACAATCTGGTAATCGCCATTGAGAGCAAGAAAGAGGACAAGGAAGAGAACAAGGAAGAGAACAAAGACACACACTACCTGCGCCACGAGTTCTCATACGCAAAGTTCCAGCAGACTATGCTGCTTCCTGAAGATGTCGACACAGATAAGATCGACGCCAAAGTCGAGCACGGCGTGCTGACAATCGACCTGCCTAAGAAGGTCCACGTTGAATTGCCCAAGGCTAAAAGGCCGATCTGCATCAAATAAACTGACTGTTTGGTAAAAGGTTTATGAAAGAAAACTCCGGGTGCTTGGGCATCCGGGGTTTTTTCATACTTTTACGGGGTTGAAAGATGGCAGCAAGTAAAGAGATACTTTTAGGCAGAATCCGTGACGGCGAACCACTCGCGCTGGGGCAGCAGGTCCGGCTGACTATGTATCTTTGCGGCCCGGCCATAATGGCGCAGGTGGCGTCAGTGCTGCTGCAGTTCATCGACGCATCGATGGTCGGAAGCCTCGGTGCCAATCCTTCAGCCTCCATTGGCCTCGTTTCTACTACCACCTGGATTTTCGGCGGATTCGCAATGGCGGCCGCACAGGGGTTCTCGGTGCAGGTGGCCCATCTCATAGGCTCTAACGATTTCGTCCAGGCGAGGAAGGTGATGAGGCAGGGGCTTGCAAGCGTTGTGGCGTTTGTAGTCTGCCTGTCGATGGCTGGATTCTCGATGGCCGGACCGTTGCCAGGATGGCTTGGCGGCAGCCCTGACATCAACGAAGCCGCCTCGGCTTACTTCAGGACTTATACATTGTTCCTGCCGGCGTCGCAGCTAGTGTTCTTCGGAGCGACGATGCTCTCCTGCAGTGGCAATACGAAGGTTCCGGCTATTCTCAATGTTATGATGTGCGTGCTTGACGTCATCTTTAATTTCCTGCTGATCTTCCCGACCAGGGAAATCAGCTTGTTCGGAGCGCAGGTTACGATGCCCGGAGCCGGGATGGGGGTGCGCGGCGCTGCACTCGGCACCGGTCTGGCTGAGGCGGCAACTGCCGTGGCTATGCTTTATTTCCTGCTCGTCCGCTCGAAAGAACTCGGCATAGTCCACGAGGCGGGATCCTTCCGGCCTACGTCGCAATGCCTGAAAAACGCTTTCGGCATCTGCGGACCGATGTGGGTGCAGAACGTCATAATGCGCGGAGCTCATATCGCGAGCACTGTCATAGTTGCTCCGCTCGGTGCAGTGGCGATAGCCGCAAACTCATTTGCCATCACTGCCGAGAGCTTCTGTTATATGCCGGGCTACGGTATGGGCGATGCGGCTACTACTCTTGTCGGACAGAGCCTCGGTGCTAAACGGCGGGACCTGGTGCGGAGTTTCTCCCGTATCACTCTGACCCTCGGTATGGGGATGATGTCGGCGCTGGCCGTGGTGATGTATTTTATTGCCCCTCAGCTGATGTCCTTGCTGAGCGCTGATCCTGACGTCGTCGCTCTGGGCGCCCGGGTGCTTCGCATAGAGGCCTTCGCAGAAGCAGGATATGCCGCTTCGATAGTGGCTTACGGCGCCTGTGTGGGCACCGGCGACACGACTGTCCCGAGCATCATCAACCTTGGCAGTATGTGGCTGGTGCGCATCATACCCGCTATCTTCCTCACCAGGGTCTACGGCCTGGTCGGATACTGGATCTGTATGTGTGTGGAGCTCAATGTCAGGGGACTGCTGTTCATCTGCCGCATCAGGGGTGATAAATGGATGAAGAATATGATACAAACAACATAAAAGATATGAAAGAGATTAAAAATCAAGAATTCGGTGGCGAGAGGCCTCTTTATTGTGAACACGACCTCTATCTCGAAAACGTAGTCATCCACGCCGGCGAATCTGCGATTAAGGAGACTTCGGACATTACGGCAGTACGCTGCCGCTTCGAAGGCAAGTACCCCTTCTGGTGCTGTGACCGCTTCACAGTCAAAGATTGTATTTTCACCGTGGGCGCCCGTGCGGCACTCTGGTATTCCCGCGACCTGCTGATGGAAGACACCATAGTCGACGCTCCCAAGATGTTCCGTGAGATGGACCGTCTCACTCTGCGCCGTGTAATCATCGATTCAGCGGCCGAGACACTCTGGCACTGCGGCCACGTCAAGCTTGAAGACGTGCGCGCAGACCGTGCCGACTACATATTTATGCATTGCCACGACGTGGATATCAAGAACTTCAAGTTGAACGGCAACTACTCGTTCCAGTGGGCTAAGAATATAGTGATCCGCGACTCAGTCCTCAATACCAAGGATGCATTCTGGGAGGCGGAGAATGTCACTGTCTACGACTCAGTAATCGACGGAGAATTCCTCGGCTGGCACTCCCGCGGCCTGCATCTGGTGCGTTGCCACATCGGCGGCTCGCAGGCCCTCTGCTATGCCGAAGGTCTCGTGCTCGAGGACTGCACCTTTGCCGACGACGCCGACCTGGCCTTCGAGTACAGCGACGTGAAGGCTACCATCAAAGGACATATCCCGTCAATCAAGAATCCCCGCACAGGTTTTATCAAGGCCGACAGTTGCGGTGAGGTGATCCTCGATGCCAACATAAAGGCACCCGGCGACTGCGACATCAAGATAGGATAGCGGCTATGTACGATTTCGACGAAATAGTCAACCGCAGGGGCTCTGGTTCCGTCAAATGGGACGCCCGGCCTCCTTTCGGGATACCTGGCGAGGAGGTCATACCGCTCTGGGTGGCTGATATGGATTTCAAGGCGGCGCCGTTCATACTGGATGCCCTGAAGAAACGGGTGGAGCACGGCGTGTTCGGCTATGTCAGTGTGCCGGACAGTTATTACGACGCTGTCATCAGCTGGTTTGCAGGAAGGCACGGCTGGAAAATGGAAAAAGAGTGGATCCTGTACACCACAGGCGTGGTGCCGGCACTTTCGGCAGTCATCAAGGCTTTCTGCAAGCCCTCCGACAAGGTCATCGTCCAGACGCCGGTCTATAACTGCTTCTTCTCATCGATACGCAACAATGGCTGTGAAAGGCTCGATGTCCCCCTGCTGTATCACGACAGCACCTACAGCTTTGATTTCGACGCCCTGGAGCGGGCGTGCGCCGATCCGAAGGCCCGCGTCCTGCTGCTGTGCAACCCTCACAATCCTGCCGGAAGGGTTTGGAAGGCGGATGAGTTGGAAAGGGTGGGGAAGATAGCCCGCAGGCACGGCGTCGTGGTCGTGAGCGATGAAATCCATTGCGAAATAATAATGCCCGGGCACCGTTTCGTTCCTTTTGCCTCGGTTTCGGCCGGCAATCAGTCCTGCTGCGTCACCCTCTGTTCTCCGAGCAAAAGCTTCAACATTGCAGGACTTCAGATAGCCAATATCGTCACAGACAACGCCGACTGGCTCAAACGCATCGACAGGGCTGTCAACGACAATGAAATATGCGACGTCAACCCGTTCGGCGTCGCCGCCCTGCAGGCTGCCTATTCAGAACAGGGCGCCAGGTGGCTTGAAGAACTCAATGAGTATATTTTCGCAAACTACAGCCTGCTGAAAGAGGTAATCACAGACTTCCCTGTCTGCAAGCTGGAAGGCACATATCTGGCCTGGATAGATGTCAGCTCCATCGGGCTGCCGTCGGAGAAAATGGAAGAGGAACTTCTGCTCAAAGAGAAAGTGTGGGTGAACGCCGGGACGATGTACGGCACCGAAGGGTTCATCCGGGTGAATCTGGCGTGTCCGAGGTCAGTACTGTCAGAAGGGCTGGAGCGTCTCAGGCGCGGTCTTGCCTCATTGGCAGCCGCTTGCCGTAAGTAATCATCCGCCATACCCATTCCACTGGCCCGTAGCGGAAATGTTTCAGCCAGATGCTGCTGAAAATAACCTGGAATGCATAGACGCCGAGAGCGATCAGTTCGGTCGTTAGCAGGTCGACACCGGCACCCAGGCCCAGTCCGATTCCATAAAAGATCAGAATGCCGAAGACAGACTGGCTCAGGTAGTTGGTGCAGGCCATACGGCCGGTCGCGGCGAATGTCCGCCAGAGCGCCGACTCAGGACGCCGTTCGAAAAGCAGGCAGAAGCCGGCTGCATAAGCCAGTCCCATAGGGTAGACGCTGAGCAGGTAACTGATGCTCCTCAGGACTGTCGGACCTCCGGCCATACTTAAATGTGTGTACAACAGGGATACCGGAAGACCTATCGCCAGGCCTGCGGTCAGGACGCTGCGGAGCAACTTCTTATGTGCTGAGAGATCAGCGTAGATCTTGTGCCGCCCTATGCAGGAACCGAGCAGGAACAGACCCAGCACCTTGAAATACCTGTGACTGCTCACGAATTCCCACATCCTCTCGACAGCTCCCATCCTCAGGAAACGGCTCATATCTCCGTAGCCGTCGATATCTCTCAGCCACGTGCCGAAATTGGCCTCAGTTATGCCGTAGCGGTCGCACAGCTTCCAATAAGCCGTCTCAAGCGGATCGGCGATATGGGGGAAGACCGCATCGGAGAGGACAGGCAGCACGAGAAAAATGCCAGCAGCGGCAAGCAAGCCGCGTGTCGGCAGCCGGTGGAGGAGAGGAAGCAGCATTCCCATCGCTGCATAAAGCATAAGGATGTCTCCGCTCCACAGGAACAGCAGGTGCAGCAAGCCTATAAGGAAAAGGACCGACATCCGCCGGTAGAATGTCCGCGTCTGCTGGCCGGCATTGTCCAGCTGTATGCTGAAACCTATGCCGAACAGCAGCGAGAACAGTGTATAGAATTTACCGTCGATGAAAAAGTACTGCACTGCCCTGACGATGCGGTCCAGGGAGGAATGGGATGCCGGATCTGCGAAAGTCCAGAGCGAAAACTCAGGAAAATTGGCCAGGATTATGCCGGCAAGGGCAAATCCGCGTAAAGCATCCAGTACGACGTACCTTTTCTTTACGGACATCTTATTTGGCAGACAGCTGGTCGTCTATCTGCTTGGCAAGAGCCTGCCAGTGTGCCTGTGTGACTTTGTCCGAAGACTTGGCCTTGGCCATTTTTTTCTGGAGGTCAGTCAGCTGTGCAAGAAGCAGGGTGCGTACATCGGAAGTCTTGGCGGCATCACTTGCAACGACCGTGAGGGCTGAGGTGATGTAGCGGCGCTGCAGGTAGCGGCGGTAGCTGTCAACCTTGCTGCCCTTGCCGAGCTCCGAGAAGATCTTGCCGCTCAGGTCTGAGAGGTACTCTTCGGGGCTGTAGTTCGACGAGTCATAGAGAGAGAACTGTTCCAGACGGGCAAGTTTCGAAGTGCTCAGCAGGTTGGTCGGGCTGACCACATTGTTTACCAGAGTGTACAGATAGCTGTCCGGACGGTCGGTGAGGTCCCAGATGTAGGGTACGTTCACCAGCCACTCGGGCTTGTGGAAGAGGTTGTCGTCCAGCCAGTCCAGGGCGCGTTTCTGCTTGTCTTTCGGAACGGGGGCGTACTTGACGGTGCTGGTTTCCTCGATGCTGTGGTTGGTGATATAGTGACCGCCTATGTTGGCTGACACGTGACCAAGATAACGGTTGAACTGGCTTACGACTGCAGAATACATCCTTGATACATTGGTGAACATATCTGCCTCTTCCTTGTTCCATTCGGGAATCTGGGGAAGAGTCCGCTGCAGGTTGGCGATGCCGTAGCTGCTTGCAACCATTGCGTCGTCGCTGAGGTCTTCGGTAAGGGCGCGGGGATCCTCGTCACGGCCTTCGCCGCCGAACCACAGACGCGGGTTGGCTGACAGACGGTCGATTATGACCTTGTTCCAGTAGAGGTGGTCTTCCTTGGCTGTCTTGAAGTATGTGGGGGTATAGCCGAACTCGATGGCCCATTTGTCATAGTCGTTGATGCGAGGATAGAGGCCGGCCTTGGTGATGTTGTCCTCAGGCTGGGCTACGTAGTTGAAGCGGGCGTAGTCCATAATGCTGACGGTGTGGCCGTGGGCTTCCACCCACTCTTTGTCGCGGAGCTTCTCGACGGGGGTCTGGCTGCTGGAACCCATATTGTGGCGGAGTCCCAGGGTGTGGCCGACTTCGTGTGAAGAAACGAAGCGGATGAGGTCTCCCATCAGTTCGTCGTCATATTTGATCTTGCGTGCACGGGGGTCTACCGCTCCTGCCTGGACCTGATACCAGTCGTGTACAAGCGTCATCACGTTGTGATACCAGCCGATGTGGCTTTCGAGGATCTCACCGGAACGGGGGTCGTGGACGTTCGGACCGTAGGCATTGGCGATGTCGGACGCCAGATACCTGATGACTGAGAAACGGGCGTCCTCGAGGCTCATTGTAGTGTCGTTCTCAGGCCATTCCTCTGCACGGATGGCATTCTTCCAGCCGGCCTGCTCGAAAGCGACGTTCCAGTCGTTGACGCCGGCGATGAGGTATTTGCGCCACTGTTTGGGAGTAGCGGGGTCGATGTAATAGACGATAGGCTTGATGGGCTCAACAAGCTCTCCGCGTTTCTGGCGCTCTACGTCCTCGGGCCTGGCCTCCAGACGCCATCTGGTGATGAAGCGGATGCTTTCGACACCCTGCTGCTCATCGCTGAACTGGGTGTATCCGCCTGCGAAGAATCCGACCCTGGGGTCGAACCATCTCTGCTGCATAGGCACTTCCGGAAGAAGGACGATAGATGTGTTGAGGACCATAGTCACAGTCCCTGCCTCACGGCCTGCGGGCAGATTCCTGGCCTGCTGTCCTCCGGCTGCGGGGCCGCCGCCGGTCGGAGCGTTATAGTTGAAGGTCTTGGTAACGGTGACTTCTGTATTGATGGGGTAGGTCCTGATGCTGTTGATGAAGCTGGCGTCAGCTTTCACGCCGCCCAGATTGAAGGATCTCTTGTCTCCGGGGCTCAGGGAGAACACCTGGAGGTCACCTTCGAAAAGGCTGTTGGCCTTGATTCTGGTCACTCCTTCGGGAGCGTCTTTCTCGGGCTTGAACGATGCTACTATAGGATTCTCGGAGCTGATGTCGACAGCTTTGCGGATCGCCTGGTCTTCATCTGCCTGGATACTTAGTACGTCGGCTCTCAGCAGCAGATTGCCGTTGGAAGCCTTCTCCCAGTATATCATCTTCTCATTGACTTCTTCGCCGCCGTATTGGCCGGCGCCGGCTGTGATGCTCACGAATCTGGTCACTGCCAGCATCCTCCTGCCGAGCAGGCTGTCGGGCACGTCGAAGTACCAGTCATTTTCATTATGTGCCACTCCCACCATTCCGGGGGTGACTTTCAGTTCGACTTTCTTCTCTTCGGGTTTGTCATTCTTGGGTTCTTCTGCCGGCTTGCGTCCGGGCTGTGCCACGGCGATGGTGCAGATTGCGAGCAGGCTCGCTGCGATGAAAGTGATTTTTCGGAACATAGTATCGGTAACTTGGAAAATTGCCTGTAAGGTAAGCATTTTACGTCACTAGACGCAACTTTTTATAGGGAAAGCTGTCCTCTCCTGACAGTGCTTTCCAGCAACTGCCCCGGAATAATGTGCCTGATGGCATCCACGACTGCATTGATCTTCGCCTCGTGGATGTAATCATTCCTTATTACGAGGGAGACTGTCCGCTGGGGTACAGGGTCGACTATAGGCCGGAGACATTTCTGCTGACTGAACATTATGAGGTCCGTATGGGTCTCGGGGATTATGGTTATGCCGCCATTGTCGTTCACGACCTGGATAAGGATGCCCACCCTGCCTCCTTCGAAGAAATTCTCATAGGTAAAATCACTGTACCTGAGTTCCAGCGGGTCAAGACGGCGCAGGCCGTTACGGATGATCCACAGAGGCTGTTTAAGGATTGTGTCTGTGGTGATGCTCTCCTGTGAAAACAAAGGATTGTCGGGAGAGATATAGGCGAAGAATCGCTCGTGATAGAGAGGTATCCCGACCAACCCATTGTCGTGGACGGAACCGGCAAGGATCCCCATATCGACTTCTGCCCTGCGCAGTTTCTCATTGATTGCGGCAGAAGGCATCTCTTCGGTCTGGAGTGAGAGGCCGGGATGCTTCTCTCCGATGTATTTGAAAAGACCCGGCATCAGGACAGGAGCTACCGTTGAGATAAGCGCGATCCTGACTGGTCCGCTCAGAGTCTCCTTCTCCGAACGGGTCATCTCTTCGATCTGACCTACATTATAGAGGACGATCTTGGCCTGGTCTATCACCTTCCGTCCTATTTCGGTGGGAGCTACGGGGTGAGCGTTACGGTCGAAGAGCAGCACCCCCAGCTCATTCTCCATCTTTTTGACCATCAGGCTCAATGTTGACTGAGTAAGGTCACAGGCTTCGGCCGCTTTCCCGAAATTCCTGTAATCATCGATCGCTATAATGTAGCGCAGCTGCTGGAGAGTCATTGTTAATCCATTGATTATTTCAATGCAAATATAAAATTTATTGTATTGATAAATGAAAACCGGGGGAATAACTTTGCCGCGAAAAAGCGAAGTATGAACTGGAGAATCATCACCTGGTATATCGGAGCAGCATTGTTGCTCGTGTCGGCGCTGATGACTGTGTCGGGCGTCATCGCTTTGTGTACGCCGGGAGATGACAGCTGGGATCCGCTTATGTACTCCGCGCTGCTAAGTGGCGCGGCGGGTCTTTTCCCACATATTTTCGTAAAGCGCGGCCCACATAGACTGACTGTCCGTGAAGGGAATATCATCGTAGTGGGCGCCTGGTTCATAGTGTGCCTCTTCGGTATGCTTCCCTTCGCACTCTACGGAGGCGAGTTCACTCCCATAAATGCACTATTCGAGTCTGTCTCCGGGTTTACGACTACCGGGGCTTCCATCCTTAATGATATAGAGGCCCTTCCCCGCGGTCTCCAGTTCTGGCGCATCTCGACGGCTTGGGTGGGAGGCGTCGGCATCGTCACTTTGTTCTCAATGTTGACAGGGCAGGTCAACAGATCGAGACTGTCAGGATCAGAAATGTCGAATGTGGCGAAAGAACTCTTTGCTGAGGAACGGCGTGATGTTTTTGCCAATAAGATGCTCATCATCTATGTTGCGCTGACGCTCGTAACATTCCTTGCCCTCAGGCTGACGGGGATGGGGTGGTTCGATGCTGCGACACACGCGATGTCAGCCTGCAGCACCTGCGGTTTTTCGACTAAGAACAGCAGTATAGCCTTCTTTGACAATCCTGCCGCGGAAATCGTGCTGACTGTCGCTATGCTCGTGGCCGGAATACACTTCGGCCTGCTGTTCCTGGCCCTGCTTCAGAAGCGGCCGGCAAACATCCTGAAATCAGAGGTCAGCACGGTATTCCTGTCACTGGTAGGAATAGCGGTAAGCATCGTAACTGTCGACCTGATGGTAAAAGGCGGCTACTCTTCTTTCTGGACCGCGCTCAGGGATGCTTCTTTCCAGGTCGTGTCGATATCCACTACGACAGGATTCGCTACTAAGGATACGACACTATGGCCTACGCTTAGTATATCGGTACTGATTGTATGCTCACTCATCTGTGGCTGCTCCGGTTCCACCTCAGGCGGCATCAAGATCGACAGAGCCATCTTGGCAGCAAAAGGAATCAGCCGGCAGGTAAAGCTGACCGTGGCCCCGAACCGCGTATACAGCATCCACGTTGATGGCCGCATCAGGACAGATGAGCAAATCAGCGACGCTTACGGATATATAGTCTGCTATCTGCTGATCATCGTCGTATGTGCAGCGGTCAATATAGCTTCGGGCCTGGACTTTACGACAGGGGTCACTGCGTCGATAGCCTGCATCGGCAATGTGGGGCCGGGCTTCGGGGACATCGGCTCGATGTCCAATTACGCTGGACTTCCGCACTTGCTAAAGGCGACAAGTATGGTGGAAATGCTGGTAGGCCGCCTGGAAATATTCCCGGTCTTGAGCCTTCTTTATTCTTTCAGGAAAAAATGAGATCCTAGTCGTCTCCTTCTTTTTCTTTGTCTTCTTTCTTGAAGTCCAAAGAAGACCTGGTGACAGGCAGGGAGAATACGAATGCCGCACCTTCGGTGGCAAGGCCTTCGTTCCTGTAGACGCTTTTCATTACTTCGTCCTTAATATCGGAAGAAACAAGGATGAGAATCAGTTCTTTGTCAGGCTGGATGGGAATGTTGAAGAATTCTTCCGCCTCGGGATTTGCAGTTCCGCGGCCTCGGATTATAGTGCCGCCCTTGGCTCCGGCTGCGCGGGCTGCCGTCATTACATTCTCTGAATATCCCGCATTTGCTATGCAGACAACAAGCTCGTTTTTAGATGCATCAGACATTGTATTCTTCCTCCTTGAATCTTTTTTCGTTACTTAAGAAACCGTAAGCCATCGTTCCGATCATACTGCTGAACGGGATGGTAAAGGCGACGCCTTTGTAGTTTTTGCCCTTGCTGAAGTTCTCGTTCAGAACTTCGAAGAGACCGGGAGCCTCGTCGGAACGCACGACGCTCATTATGATGTTCTTGGGTCGCTCTGTCAGGCCCAGGTAGCCGAGCAGAAGATGGGTGCTGCCCTTGCAGGGGAGAGTCAGCTGCATATTGGCCTGATGAGACTGTATAAGGCTGGAATAATATGCTGATTTGTCGTCGTGAACTATGGCGACAAGCAGTTCCAGCTTCATTGGCGCTATATTCCGTGTTTCTGACATAATTATTCAAAATAGATGATAGTATCCTCCTTGGCTGCAAGTATGCGGCGGAATGCGGCATTGCGGCGACGGCGGGTAGCTATGACAGATTTGAAACCAAGGCACTGGATAGTGATGAGCGGAGTCATTGCAACCATTGCGACTACGCCGAAAGCCAGCTCCATTACATTTGATACGCCCTGCATACAAACGCAGGAACCGATGACCAGGGGCAGGATGAAACTCGAAGTGAGCGGACCGCTGGCCACGCCGCCGGAGTCGAAAGCAATGGCAGTATAGAGTCTGGGCACGAAGAGTGAGAGCCCGAGTGAGATGACATATCCTGGTATCAGGTAGTACAGCAGCGAGAAGCCGAAATAAACCCTGATCACTGAAAGGCCGATCGAGGCGCCGACGCCGAGGGAGAGCGCAGTCATCATCTGCTTGCGGCTGACCTCTCCGCCGGTAATCTCGCTGACCTGGTTGTTGAGCACGTGCACTGCCGGCTCGGCCAGCACTACCACCATACCTATGATGAACGAGAATGCGATCAGTATAATGGGGTTCGCCTCGGCCAGCTCGACTCCGATGCGGTAGCCTATCGGCATAAAGGCCATCTCAACTGCAGCCATAAAGAGCACCAGGCCTATGAAGGCATAGACGATGCCTATGATGATCTGGAGAATCTTGGTCTTCGGAAGCTTTAGTATTACAAACTGCAGGATGAAAAAGAAGACCACGATCATCACCAGTGACTTGCCGACATCTGCCATAGATCCGAAAAGGATATCGTCGAACCCTTCGGCAAGGATGGCGGACATTGAATAATCCGGCACAGCATAATCAGGGACGCCAGTGGAGAGCATTGAAAGGATGAGCACAGCGGCAACCGGACCGATCGAGCACAGGGCGATCAGGCCGAAGCTGTTCTCGTTGGCATTGCGGCCGCCGATCGACATCGCTATACCTACGCCGAGGGCCATTATGAACGGGACAGTGATAGGACCGGTAGTTACTCCGCCTGAGTCAAAGCTCATAGCGAGCAGCGGCCAGGTTTCATCGTTGTCCATCAGCAGGGCTGCCAGGCAGAACAGAATCATATAACCATATAGCAGGATGCTGGTCAGGTCTGCGTGGGTCAGGATTTTTATCACGCCGAGGAGCAGCATTATGCCGACGCCCACCCCGACGGTGAGTATGAGGGCGGTACTGTTCATTACTGCGCTCACCTGTGAGGCAAGTACTGACAGGTCAGGCTCGGCTACAGTGATCAGCAGGCCCATAACAAAGGCAACAGGCAGCAATATGCTTGATTTCTTCGAGCGGGTCAGACCTTCTCCGATATATTGGCCCATCGGTGTCATAGCCATATCGGCTCCAAGGTTGAACAGGCTTATTCCGATTATCAGAAGGAACGCCGCTCCCATGAAAACGCAAAGGTCGTGTGTGGAAATATCAACCCAGGGGGTCAGAGAAAGGATGACTACCAGCGCACTGACCGGAAGGACGGACACCAGCGACTCTTTCAGTTTCTCCCAGAGGGATTTCCATACATCTTTGAATATTGCAGAATTCTTACTCATGAATTAGAATTACCATTAGTGCAAATTTAGTTTTTTTTAACATCACGTAACAAATTCTTTCATATCATCACCATAATTGGTGATACATAATTGCGCGTTATTACCGACATTTGCACTGCGATAATGGAAGAAAACAGCAAGCATAACGAAATAACTGTGCTGACCGATATCCCTACCGGCAGCAGTTGCATCATTTCCAAGGTGCACGGCCACGGAGGTTTCCGCCACCGCATAATGGAGATGGGCTTCATCAAGGGAGAGAAAGTGGACGTCATCAAGAACGCCCCCCTGATGGATCCCATCGAGTACAGCATTATGGGCAGCCACGTCTCCCTGAGGCGGTCTGAGGCCGACAAAATCGAAGTTGTGGCGCTGGAAGAGGGCTTCCATCCGGACTTTGACTTCAACGGCACCATCGAAGCCCACGTGGCGCGGGAAGTCGAGACGAGCTCAAAGACCATTACCGTGGCGCTGGTGGGCAATCCCAACTGCGGCAAGACTTCCTTCTTCAACCTTGCCACCGGCCTGCGTGAGAAGGTCGGCAATTATTCGGGCGTGACGGTGAGCAGCAAAGTGGGGACATTCTACCACGACGGCTACACCATCAACCTGGTAGACCTGCCCGGCACATATTCCCTGACTGAATATTCACCCGAAGAGCTTTATGTGAGGGACTATCTGCTGAACCGCCATCCCGACCTCGTCCTGAATATAGTCGACGCCGGCAACCTCGAGCGCAATATGTACCTCACCGCGCAGCTTATCGATATGAACCCAAGGATGCTTATGGCTCTCAATATGTACGACGAGCTTGAGAGGTCCGGGGACAAGCTTGACGTGGAGAGTCTCGAAAAGATGCTCGGATTCCCTGTCGTGCCGGTAGTGGCACGCACCGGCCGGGGTGTCGAAGACGTACTGGAGGAAATTGTGCACATCTACCGCGACGAGGAAGGCTATACCAAGCATATTCACATCAACTACGGAGAGAACGTCGAAGACTGCATTTCTTCCGTCAAGAAACTTATCGACGCTGACCAGTCACTTCGCGACCGCTATCACGGCCGCTACCTCGCCCTTGAACTGATGCAGGGCGACAAGGTCATCACGAAATCCATCGAATCCGTTCCGGCATTCTCTCAGATAAAGGAAGCCGCGGACTCTGCCCGCGCCCGCCTCGAAAAAGAATACCGCGGCGATATATCCGACATCATATCCGACATCCGCTACGGGTTCATCCGCGGCGCGCTGAGAGAGACTCTGACGCCGGCCAAGGAGGACAAACGCAAGCTGGCCTACGCCCTCGATACGGTCCTCACCAACAAATATCTCGGATTCCCGTTGCTGGTCATTTTCCTGTGGGTGATGTTCCAGACAACCTTTACCCTCGGCGCATATCCCCAGCAGTGGCTCGAAGCCGGCATAGCCGCCCTTGGCAACTGGATAGGCGGCCTGCTGCCCGAAGGAATGCTGAACGACCTGCTGGTGGACGGCATAATCTCAGGAGTGGGAGGGGTGCTGGTGTTCCTGCCGAACATCATCATCCTGTTTATGTTCATCTCGTTCCTCGAGGACACGGGATATATGGCCCGAGCGGCATTCATAATGGACAAACTGATGCACCGCATAGGGCTGCACGGCAAGTCGTTCATACCCTATATCATCGGCTTCGGCTGCGGAGTGCCTGCGATAATGGCCACCAGAACCCTTGAGAATCCGAAAGACAGGATCCTGACGATACTCACGATACCGTTTATGTCCTGCTCGGCAAGGCTGCCGGTGTACCTGCTGTTCGTCGCGGCATTCTTCTCCCGCAACCAGGGCCTGGTGCTGATGAGCCTGTACGCCGTAGGAATCATCTTTGCGATACTGACCTCCGTGATCCTGAACAAGACGGTGTTCAAGAATGCATCCGACCAGTTCGTGATGGAGCTTCCGCCGTACCGTTTCCCTACGGTCCGCAACATCCTCGTGCATATGTGGGACAAGAGCGTGCTGTATCTGAAGAAGATGGGTACCGTTATTCTGGCGGCTTCCATCATTATATGGGCTCTCGGTTACTTCCCGAGGCCAAAGACTGAAATGACTCCTGCCCAGCAGAGTGAATATTCATACATAGGCCGCATCGGCCACGCCATCGAACCGGTCGTCAAGCCGCTTGGTTTTGACTGGCGTATGGGTGTAAGCCTCGCTACAGGCCTGGCTGCGAAGGAAGTCGTAGTTTCATCCCTCGGTGTGCTTTACGGTGCCCAGGAAGTTGAAGGAGAGGAAGACACTGCCGGGCTGCAGGCTAAACTCCAGTCGCTTTCGAACGAAGACGGCACGCCGTTCTTCACTCCATTGAAGGCATACACCTTCCTGCTGTTCATCCTGCTCTATTTCCCCTGCATCGCTGCTATCTCGGCCATAGCCAAGGAGGCGGGGCGCAAATGGGCAGCCTTCAGCGTAGTTTACACTACCTGCCTGGCCTGGATAGTCTCATTCTTTTTCTGGCACGTAGGGTTATTGCTTTAGAATATGCAGACAGTAATTACATATACCATAATTGCAGCGGCCGCAGCCTTCTTCATCTGGCGCGCAGTCAGGCGTGCGAAGGGCTCAGCCGGTTGCTCCTGCTGCAGAGAAGGTGGGTGCAATTGCAACTGCAGCAACTGCGGCAACGAGTGCAATTGCGGCTGCAACTGCAGCCATAAAAGAAGCTGAATTCCATTTTTTAAGTGTTATTGCAATGATGAAGCGCTTTCCATCCTATTTCGGAGAGCGCTTCTGTTTTTCTTCGTATTCCCGAAGGGCACGGATGGCCTGCGGACTGAGGATGAGGATGGCGATGACGTTGACCCAGGCCATCAGGCCGACGCCGATGTCGCCGAGCTTCCAGATGACGTCAGTCTCTCGGACAGCACCGAACACCACCGAAGCCAGCAACATAATCCTGAATGTCCAGATAAAGAAGTCCTCCAGCTTGCGGGAGTATTGCTTCTTGTGCTTCCTGGCCACCTCACGGCAGATATAGATGATGCTCGTCTCAGAATAGAAGTAATAGGCCATCAAGGTGGTGAAGACGAAGAAGATGAGGGCGATGGTCACGAACTGGCTTCCGAAGCCTCCGAAAACCGAGTCAACTGCAGCCTGGGTGAAGTTCACGTAGTTGTTGCCGAGCTCAGGGGCGTTGGCAACGAGCATCTCACCGGTCTTGGCGTCGAAAACGTTGTAAGTTCCGGCAGACAGGATCATCAGCGCAGTAGCCGTGCAGACGAGCAGGGTGTCCACATATACCGAGAACGCCTGGACAAGGCCCTGCTGGGCAGGATGCTTCGTGTTGGCGGTCGCCGAGACGATGGCGCCGCCGCCCTGTCCGGCCTCGTTCGAGAAAATGCCGCGCTTGACGCCCATCATAATGGTCGAGCCGATGATGCCGCCGGCAATGGGGTTTATTCCAAAGGCGTTGGAAACAATCTGCCCCAGAAGGAAAGGAATCTGCCTGGCATTGCACGCCAGCACTACCAATGCTATCAGGATGTAGCCCAGAGCCATAAAGGGTGTGACGACAGACGCCACATCAGCGATGCGTCGTACTCCTCCGATGATGACGATAGCCAGAATCACTGCCAGCCCGATGCCTGTGGCAAGGGGAGATATGTTGTAAGAATTGAAGAATGCCTGAGACGCACCGTTGGCCTGAACGGTAGTGAGGAACATTCCGTAGCCGATGATGCAAATGACAGCGAACGCAATGCCTATCCAGCGTTTGTGGAGCCCTTCCTGTATATAGCAGAACGGACCACCGCGGAAACTTGAATGGTGGGGAAAACGGTAGAGCTGCGCCAGGGTGGACTCCACAAAAGCCGTGGAAGCTCCGAAGAAGGCAATTACCCACATCCAGAACACAGATCCCGGACCTCCGAGGGCAAGGGCGGTGGCTACGCCGACAATGTTGCCGGTGCCCACACGGCCGGAGAGTGCCATGCAGAATGCACTGAACGAAGATACTTTGTTCTTGGGAATGACGGCCTCGGCCTTGTCAGCGGAGTCGCCGGAATCCTCCCGGGGGGCGTCGTCGTGTCTTGAGAAAAGAAGCTTGACCATATGGCCCAGCCTTCTGACCTGCACGAAGCGGGTGCGGAAGGTAAAGAACAGGCCGGCAAAAATCAGAAGCACCACAAGTGCGGGGCTCCAGACGACATTGTTTACCGCTTCTACTATTTTTGAAAACACGTTCAAATTTACGCAGAAAAAAGCTAAATTTACCAAAATTATACTCTTATGAAAGGCATAGTTCTCGCAGGCGGGTCCGGCACAAGGCTTTATCCCATCACAAAAGGCGTCAGCAAGCAGCTGCTGCCCATCTATGACAAACCGATGATCTATTATCCTCTGAGCGTCCTGATGATGGCCGGCATCCGTGACATCCTTGTCATAAGCACTCCTTATGACCTTCCCGGGTTCAAGAGGCTTCTCGGTGACGGCTCCGCTTTCGGAATAAACCTTTCATACGCTGAACAGCCCAGCCCCGACGGGCTTGCTCAGGCCTTCATAATCGGAAAAGAGTTTATCGGCGACGACAGCGTCTGCCTCGTTCTCGGTGACAACATCTTCTACGGCGACTCCTTCACTCCGAAACTGGCTGCGGCTGTGGCGGAAGCTGAACATAACGACAAGGCCACTATCTTCGGCTACTGGGTGAGCGATCCCCAGCGCTATGGCGTGGCTGAGTTCGACAGGGACGGCAACTGCGTGGGTATCGAGGAGAAGCCTGCCGCGCCCAAGAGCAACTATGCCGTCGTAGGACTGTATTTCTACCCCAACGAAGTGGTAGGCATAGCCGAGAACGTAAAGCCCTCGGCAAGGGGCGAACTGGAGATTACCTCCGTCAACCAGGCCTTCCTTGAGGCCGGCAAGCTGAAAGTGCAGCTGCTGGGCCGCGGCTTCGCCTGGCTCGACACCGGCACCCACGATTCGCTGGCGGAGGCTTCAACTTTTTTCGAAGTCATCGAGAAGCGGCAGGGGCTCAAGGTAGCCTGCCTGGAAGAGATAGCATACCGCAACGGCTGGATAGATGCCGACAAGGTGAGGGAAGACGCTGCACCGATGATCAAGAACCAGTACGGACAGTATCTGATGCGGCTTATTGAACAGTAATGTCTAAGAAAAAGGGGATAATAACGGCACTTCTGTGCGGAATCGTGGTCGGTTGCGCGTTTATGGCGGGATTCCACTATACCTACGCCAAGACGTCGACCAACGAATACTGTATGTCGTGCCACGTCCACACCGATGCAGACGCAGCCTGGAAGATGTCGAAGCACTACAGCAACGGTTCCGGCACGGTGACAGACTGCGCCGCCTGCCATCTTCCTCCCGAGGATATGCCGGTACGCCATTTCCTGGCCAAGACGAAGATGGGCGCCAAGGACATCTGCTCATATCTCCTTAAGAACAAAGACAAGATTGACTGGGATGCGAAAGGCGAGATGGAACACGCGATGAAGATAGTCTACAACGAGTCCTGCGTCAAATGCCACACCAACCTCTATCCCGAGGGAGTGAGTGACGAAGCCGTCGTGGCCCACCTCTACTACGAGGAGAATGCTGCCAAATACAAACTGCAGTGCATCAGCTGCCATCTTGACGCAGGCCATTACGATCCAGACTACAAGCACGAGAGTATGAAGACCGTTCCGGCTGCAGCCGGTCCTGTATATGAAACACGGGGAGAGATGACCTCTTTTGCAGATTTCACCGAGACCATTCCAGGAACTTCCGCATCCATCAGGATGATAGCCGTTCCCGGCGGCTCGTTCGAAATGGGCTCTCCTGCAGGCGAGCCGTTGCGAAAGGACGACGAAGGCCCTCAGCGCAAGGTGGAACTGTCGCCTTTCTTTATGGCGGAAGTTGAGACGACCTGGGACCAGTTCTGGGCTTTCTATGGCGAGACGATGTCCGAAGGGCGTACCTCTCCCGAGACAATATATGCCAACAACAGCAGAGATGATATAGACGCCGTCAGCGGCCCGACTCCTCCGTTCGGAGCCCCTGACCAGGGCTGGGGTATGGGATCGCGTCCGGCCATCACGATGACCCACTATGCTGCGGAGACATTCTGCCAGTGGCTGTCGCTCAAGACAGGCCGCAAGTACCGTCTGCCCACCGAGGCTGAATGGGAGTATGCGGCTCGAGGCGGCACTTCAGACCCCTACTGGTTCGAAGGAAACCCGAAGAAGTTCTCGGCCGAAGGCTTTATGAAGGGAGTGTTCAAGGCTGATACCGCCGGCATCTCGCGCAATGTGGTTTATGCCGCAAACAGCGGCAGCCGTACCCAGGAACCTTCGCGAGTGGCAGCCAATCCGTTCGGACTGAAGAATATGCTCGGCAACGTGATGGAGTACTGTTCCGACTGGTACGCAGAGGATGCTTACGGCACTTTGCAGGATGGCGCGGTGGATCCGAAAGGACCTCAGAGCGGCACCGAATATGTGGTGCGCGGAGGCAGCTATGCTTCCGACGCAGCTGATGTGCGCTGCGCGGCCAGAAGCCACACCGAACACGACGCCTGGCTGAGGACCGACCCCCAGAATCCCAAGAGCATCTGGTGGTACTCGGACATAAAGGGAATAGGCTTCCGTGTGGTGTGCGAAGTGCCTGAGGAACTCAAATGACAAATTGACAATAAATACACATAGCTATGAAAAAACTTTCAAGAAGAGAATTTTTCGGCTGCAGCGCCGCACTCGGCGGAGCAGCGATAGTAGCCTCGACGCCAATCCTGTCTTCGTGCAGCGGCAAAGGCGGGGACACCAAACTCGTTCCCCTGAAACAGCCTGGTGAATACTATATCCCCGACCTGCCCGACAAGGCGGCAGACGGCCGTGAGCTGAAAGTCGGCCTGATCGGTTGCGGAGGCCGCGGAAGCGGCGCCATCGACAATCTGCTGGCAGCTGCCGACGGCATCAAAGTCACTGCGGCCGGCGACACATTCAAGGACCGTACTGACGCATTCCTGAAGAAGATGCAGGAGAAAGGCCAGGCTCTGACTGCCGACAACTGCTTCGTGGGCTTCGACGCATACAAGAAAGTCATCGACTCCGGAGTGGATATGGTGATAGTCGCTACACCTCCGGTGTTCCGTCCTTATCACTTCCAGTACGCTGTATCAAAGGGAGTGCACTGCTTCCTTGAGAAACCTATCGCAGTTGACGCTAAAGGATACCGCCTGATAATGGCAACCGCCAAGCAGGCACAGGCCAAGGGCCTTGCGGTAGTGACCGGTACGCAGCGCCATCACCAGCGTCCCTATGTGGCTGCTTTCGAGAAGATCCAGCAGGGCTACATAGGCGAAATCACCGGCGGCAACGTATACTGGAACCAGGGTATGCTCTGGTATCGCGAGCGCCAGAAAGGATGGAGCGATATGGAGTGGAATATCCGCGACTGGGTGAACTGGAAGTGGCTGTCGGGCGACCATATCGTTGAACAGCACGTCCACAATATCGACGTCTTCCTCTGGATGGCCGGCGGCATCCATCCCGTCAAGGCTACGGGAGTGGGCTCGCGCCAGCGCCGCATCACGGGCGACCAGTATGACAACTTCAGCATTGACTTCGAATTCGAGAACGGCATACATATGCACTCATTCTGCCGCCAGATAGACGGATGCTCGGGCAATGTGAGCGAATACGTTCAAGGTACTAAAGGCTCCTGGAACAGCGTGGAACACGCCATCAAGGACCTTCAGGGCAATGTGATCTGGAAATTCGATGAGGAAGCCGCCAAAGCTCAGTTCCAGCAGCACGATCCTTATACTCTCGAGCACGTCGACTGGGTCAACCATATCCGCAAAGGCGAAATGCTCGACGAAGCCACACAGTGCGGAATGTCAACACTGGCAGGCATTATGGGCCGCGAGGCTGCATACACAGGCAAGACTATAACCTGGGATGAGATGAGCGCTATGGACCAGGACTATCTGCCCGCAGATATGGACAGCCTCAAGATAGGTCCCCTCGATCTCAAGAAATACACCGTTCCCGTTCCGGGTGAAGCTAAGAAATAGACTATGGACAGGAGAAGTTTCTTCAAGACGACGGCCGCTGGAGCAGCTGCTGTCGCCCTGGCCTCAGGCCCCGCAAGTCTTCTGGCATCCTGCACACCGAAGCCTCGCAAGCCAAATGTATCCCTGAACATCTCGTTCCAGACCGGAATCGCTGTCGGCGAGAGCTATGCTGAGAAATTCGATTATATGGAGAGCCTCGGCGTGGTCGGTTACGAACCCGGCGGACAGGAGCTGGTGCGCCGCTACGATGAAATCGCCAAGGCCCTGGAAGGCCGCAACCTGAAGGTGTCAGCCATCTGCGCTGGCTTCCGCGGCTTCATCCTGGCCGAAGACCCGGCCGTCAAGGCTGATTTCGACAGCTCGATGCGCGAGATTATCGACGCCGCAGGCCAGATAGGCTCCACCGGTGTGATAATGGTGCCTGCTTTCAATCATCAAAAACCCTGTATGCCTCACACAATCGAAACAAGAGATTATCTTTGTGCCCAGCTTCACGAGTTGGGAGAGTATGCCCTTAAGAAAGGCACCGCTGTGATCCTTGAGCCGCTGAATAGGGGAGAGGCCTTCTATATGAGGCTTGTAGCCGACGCGGCAGCGATTTGCCGGGACAGCGAAAGTGAAGGTGTGAAGTGTATGGGCGACTTCTGGCATATGAAGGAAGAAACCAGCGATTATGCCGCACTGATGGCAGCGGGCAAGAAATACCTGCGTCACGTGCATATAGCCAGCCGGGGCCGCAGGGTGACTCCCGGCGAAGACGGCGAGAAGGATAACTACATAGAAGGTTTCCGTGCGATGAAGGAATTGGAATTCCCTTATTATATGTCCTTCGAGTGCGGATGCGCCGGCGACCGCAAGGAAGCCAATGCAGCAGCTCTGGAGTTGCTGCGCAACCAGTGGGAACAAGCTTAAACAGATAAACTGAACATAATGAAGATACTCGTCACCGGAGCTGCCGGTTTCATAGGTTACTACGTTTCAAAACGGCTCATCGAAAGAGGAGATGAAGTGGTCGGGCTGGACAACCTGAACGACTATTATGACGTGCGTCTGAAGCACGCCCGTCTTGCGGAACTGCCGGCCGAGTTCCGCTTTGTCAAGATGGACATCGCAGACCGCAAGGCCCTGCCGGAGCTTTTTGCTGCTGAGCATTTCGACGCGGTGGTGAATCTCGCCGCCCAGGCTGGAGTGCGCTACAGCATCGAAAATCCCGAAGCATACATCGACAGCAACCTTGTGGGCTTCGCCAACATCCTGGAATGCTGCCGCCACAATCCGGTGAAACATCTGGTATATGCCAGCTCCAGCTCGGTGTACGGCGGCAACGAGAAGGTTCCTTTCGAGGAGACTGACTTCGTAGACAATCCGAAAAGCCTCTACGCTGCTACCAAGAAGGCCAATGAACTGATGGCGTCCTGCTATTGCAGCCTTTACGGAATGAAGGCCACCGGCCTGCGTTTCTTCACAGTCTACGGCCCCTGGGGCCGCCCGGATATGGCCCCGATGCTCTTCACCGACGCAATCCTTGCCGGCAGGCCGATCAAGGTGTTCAACAACGGCAATATGCGTCGCGACTTTACCTATGTGGACGACATAGTGGAAGGAGTGATACGTGTCCTTGACAAGGCTCCGGAGAAGGGACACGAGGTTTACAACATCGGCTGCTCGAATCCCGTGATGCTGATGGATTTCATATCCACTCTCGAGAAGGCCCTCGGCCGCGAGGCAGTCAAGAAGTTCCTCCCTATGCAGGCCGGAGACGTGCCGCAGACCTATGCCAGCACTGCGAAGCTCGAAAGGGATATGGGTTACAAACCTGCCGTCCAGCTTGCGGATGGACTGCGCCAGATGGCCGAATGGTATATGTCGGACAAGAATCCGTTGAGGTGATTATGAAGATAAAAGTCAGACAGACATCTATAGAAGGACTTATAGTCATCGAGCCGCACGTCTTCTGTGACGGCAGGGGCTACTTCTTCGAAAGTTTCAACGCAAGTGAGTTTGCGGAGGCTACAGGGCTGGAAGTTTCGTTCGTCCAGGACAACCAGGCATTGTCGCAGTACGGAGTGCTGCGCGGCCTTCATTTCCAGCTGCCTCCCCACAGCCAGGCAAAGCTGGTCAGCGTCGTGCGCGGCAAAGTGCTCGACGTCGCTGTCGACCTGCGCAAAGGCTCCCCGACTTACGGCAGATACGAAGCGGTGGAGCTGTCTGAGGACAACCACCTGCAAGTGTACATACCGCACGGCTTCGCCCACGGCTATCTGGTGCTGAGCGAGACGGCGCTGTTCCAGTATAAGTGCGACAGCTTCTATGCCCCTCAGTCCGAAGGCGGACTGGCTTGGGACGATCCTGACATCGGCATCGAGTGGCCGATTGACAGGCAGGATATCCTGCTTTCCGAGAAAGACAGGAAGCGCGGTTTGTTTATTGATTTTGATACACCTTTTAAAATTTGATACAATAATGGCTTACAAAAGGACTATAATGATAACTGGCGGCGCCGGATTCATAGGCAGCCACGTAGTACGTCTCTTCGTCAAGAAGTACCCTCAGTACCACATCATCAATTTCGACAAACTGACATACGCCGGAAACCTGGCCAACCTCAAGGATATCGAGAATGAGCCCAACTACAGTTTCGTTAAGGGTGATATCTGTGATTTCGATCTTGTAAGCCGCCTGATCGCTGAAGAGAACAT
>JAGCZI010000032.1 GCA_017960085.1 Bacteroidales bacterium | reverse complement strand
GGCATCCACGAAAACTCCAGCTCTCAGGCAGTTTTCAGGCAGATAGGCGGGCGGGCTGCTGACATAGCGGCCGGAGCCGGGCCAGAAGATGAATCCCATAATGTCTATGCCGAGGGCTTCAACTGCGCGTATGTTGTCTGCGTCGCGCATCCCGCATACTTTTATTTTCATAGTTCCGCTATCAATTGTCCGAGTGCCGCCCCGGGGTCGTCTTTCTTCATAAACATCTCACCTATGAGGAAGCCTCTGAATCCGCATTCCCGCAGTTCTTTCAGGGTCTGTGGCCTGCTTATGCCGCTTTCACTGACCTTCACTGTTCTTTCCGGCAGCTTTTCGGCCAGACGGAAACTGTTTTCTACATCTGTGACGAATGTGCCGAGATTGCGGTTGTTGATGCCGCACATATCCGGCCCCAGCTCCGCATATCCCAGTTCTGCTTCGGAATGCATCTCCAGCAGGACTTCGAGGCCCAGATTGTGCGCAGTCTTCAGCAAGCTGCCGCACTCGGCCTTGGTCAGCGCTGCCGCGATCAGCAGGACGGCAGAGGCGCCGATGAGTCGTGCCTGGTATATCTGGTACTCATCCACGATGAACTCCTTGTAAAGGATGGGCAGGGTGACTCCGCTTCTGCGTGCCGCTGAGATATATTCCGGGCTGCCTCCGAAATACTTTCTGTCAGCCAGGATGCTGACTGCCGCGGCTCCGCTGCGCTGATAGGTCAGGGGTATGACGGCTGCGTCGCCGTCTTCCTTTATCCAGCCTTTCGAAGGAGACTTGCGTTTGAATTCGGCTATTATGCCGCTCCCAGACGCCAGCAGGGCCGCTGCCATTGACGGCTGCGGGCCAGCGGCAATCGCGGCTTCTACATCTCGGCTCAGGGCGGCAAGGGGTCTGTCCTGCTTCTGGGCTGTGACTTCGATACGCTTGTGGGCTATTATTTCATCAAGGATGTCCATTGTGCCTTAGCTGTTCAGTTCCACGAATTTCTTGAAATTGGCGAGGGCCTTGCCGCTTTCCAGGCTTTCACGGGCGATATCCAGCGCCTGCAGTATGTCCAGACTCTGGTCTACACACTGTATCGCGACTGCGGCGTTGGCCAGCACGGTGTTTTTCTGGCCTTCGGTCGCCTTGTTTTCAAGAACGTCATCGAAGATGCCGGATGCTTCTTCTTTGGTGCGGCCTCCGAAGAGGTCGAAATCATTTGTCTGCGGCAGGTTGAAGTCTGACGGGTCGAATACTTTCTCGTATTTGTTGGTGGTTATCTTGAATGTTCCGGTCAGTGAGATTTCGTCATAGCCGTCAGTGCTGTTCACCAGGGCATAGTCTACTCCCATCTTCTGGAAGACGTTGTTGTAGAGGCGCATCTGCTCGAGGGTGGCGGTTCCCATCACGTTGCATTTCGGCTGTGAGGGGTTGACCAGCGGACCAAGCAGGTTGAAGAAGGTCATAAAGGGGAGTTTCTTGCGGACAGGGCCGACGAATTTCATAGCCTTGGCGTAAACCTGGGCGTGGAGATATACCATATGGGTCTTTTCCATTGAGCGGTTCAGGCGGTCTTCGTCGAATGAGAACTGGACTCCGTGCATCGCCATCACGTCGCTGGCTCCTGAGGTGCTGGTGCTGGCATAGTTGCCGTGCTTGGCTACATTGTAACCTGCTCCGGCCACTACGGCGCAGGCGCAGGTGGAGATGTTGAAGGTGTTTTTCATATCGCCGCCGGTGCCCACGATGTCGACATAACGGTCGGCATCGAGTTTTACGGACAGTCCTGTCTCAAGGATGCCGTCGCGGAAGCCCAGCAGCTCATCTACGGTTATGCCGCGGAGCTGGAGCATACTCATCAGGGAGGCAAGCTGCTCACTGGGGTATTTTTCTTGTGTGATGTTGATAAGGATGTCGTGCGTTTCTTCGCGTGACAGGTACTCGTGGTTGAGTACTTCTTCCAGGTACTTTTTCATTGGGGATTATTGTTTATTGATGAAATTCTTGATTATTACTGTTCCGTCGGGGGTCAGGACGCTCTCGGGGTGGAATTGTATGCCGTGGATGTCGTACTGACGGTGGCGCAGGGCCATTATCTGGCCTTCGTCGCTCTGCGCCGTGATCTCCAGGCAGTCCGGGAAGTTGTCCCTGCTGACTACCCAGCTGTGGTAGCGGCCCATTACGATTCGTTCAGGAAGGCCGGCGAAGATGTAGTCGTTGCCTGACTGGCTGCCTTCGGTGGCCACTCCGTGGAAGACGTCGCTCAGGTTTTCGAGTTTTCCTCCGAATACTTCTCCTATGGCCTGATGGCCGAGGCAGACGCCCAGTATCGGCTTGCGGCCTGCGTAGCAGCGGATTACTTCGAGCAGAAGGCCGGCTTCTGAAGGGATGCCGGGGCCCGGCGAGAGGATTATCTTGTCGAACTGTTCCAACTGGGACATCTCGAAACGGTCGTTGCGGTAGACTGTCACCTGGGCTCCCAGGGACTTCACCAGATGGGAAAGGTTGTAGGTGAAGCTGTCGTAATTGTCTATGATAACTGTTTTCATTGTCTTACATATTTTCGGCCATCAGAATTGCTCTGCGCAGCGCGTTGAGCTTGTTGTTGACTTCCTGGAGTTCATATTCTTCGTTGCTGCGGGCGACTATTCCGCCTCCTGCCTGGAACCAGAGTTCGTTGTTGCGGCTGACGAAGGTCCGGATGGTTATCGCCTGGTTGAGGCTGCCGTCGAGGCCGATGTATCCGATGCAGCCGCCGTACGCGCCTCTGTTGTGGGGTTCGTATTCGCTGATGAGCTGCATCGCCCTCACTTTCGGGGCACCGCTCAGGGTGCCGGCCGGGAATGTGTCCATAAATGCTTTCACGGGGTCTGCATCGTCGTCAAGTTCGCCGCTGACGCGGGATACGAGGTGGATGACGTGGCTGTAATACTGGAGGTCTTTGTAGAATTCGACTTTCACGTCGTGACAGTTGCGGCTAAGGTCGTTGCGGGCCAGGTCGACCAGCATTACGTGCTCGGCGTTTTCTTTGGGATCGTTGCGCAGGAATTCAGCGCCTGCTGCGTCTTCTTCTCGGTTTCCTGTCCTCTTTGTCGTGCCGGCTATGGGGTCGATGTAGGCTCTGCGGCCTTCGATGCGGCAGTGGGTTTCGGGTGATGAGCCGAAGATGCGGAAGCCACCGAAGTCGAAATAGAACAGGTAGGGGCTGGGATTGATGCTTCTCAGCGCCCTGTAGAGCTTGAAGTCGTCGCCTTCGTATTTCTGTACGAAGCGGCGTGACAGTACAATCTGGAATACGTCTCCGCGCAGGCAGTGGGCTATTCCTTTCCGTACGTTGGCTTTGTGTTCTTCGTCGCTAATCGTGGATGTGGTCTCTCCTACCGGATGGAAGCCGTAGGGGTTGACATTGGTGCGGTTCATCTCCTGGTCTATCTTCGCCAGACCGCTCTGTTCTCCTTCTTTCAGCAGTTCTACCATCACCATCGTGTTGTTGAAGTGGTCGAACATTATTACGTACTTGTACAGTATATAGAGGATGTCGGGGGCGTCGTTCCTGGCCTGGGTCTCGTCTTTGACCTGGATGTTTTCGAGATAGCGCACTGCATTGAATGTCATATAGCCGTACAGGCCGCACATATTGCTGTATTCACCCTGCACATCGAAGCTGCGGATGAATTCATTGACGGCCATATCGGCTGTGTAGCCTTCTGTCAGGGGCTTGCGCATCCTGCTGCCATCGGGATAGTTCGCTACTGCTACTCCGTGTTCCACGGCTACGCTTGCTATAGGGGCGATGCCGATGAAGGACCTGGAGTTCTCGCCGCTGTGATAGTCGCTTGACTCCATCAGGGCTGACTGGGGATAGAGGTCGCGAAGCCTCATATATACTGAAACTGGCGTATGGAGGTCTGCCAGCCGTTTGCGGGCGTTTGTGGTGTAATTAAAAGTTTCCATATTCTGCTGCCATTTCTTTGTTTTTGAGATAGGTCTCGACGTCTTTGTCGCCGCGGCCGCTTACTGTTAGGACGACTATGTCGTCGGGACGGAAGCTCATCTTGCTCAGGGCTGCCACTGCGTGGGCGCTCTCGATTGCGGGTATTATGCCTTCTAGGCGGGTCATTTCGTAGCCTGCGTAGATTGCTTCGTCGTCGTTTATGTCGAGCACTTTCGTGCG
Organism: Bacteroidales bacterium; assembly: GCA_017960085.1. GTDB lineage: Bacteria > Bacteroidota > Bacteroidia > Bacteroidales > UBA932 > Equibacterium. The sequence goes on along the minus strand of JAGCZI010000032.1, from coordinate 1,934 downwards.
TCCCTGTTTTGCCATATTGCAGTGCATCGGTCCTACTCCGGGATAATCCAGTCCGGCGGAGATTGAGAAGGCTTCTTCGATCTGGCCGTCGGGGGTCTGCATCACGAGCATCTTGGAGCCGTGGAGGATACCTGTGCGGCCACGGTGGATGGTTGCTGCGGTGTAGCCTGAATCTACGCCGTGGCCTCCGGCTTCGGCGAGGACGATTTTGACTCTGTCGTCATCCATATAGTGATAGATGGTTCCTGCTGCGTTGCTACCTCCGCCGATGCAGGCTATCAGGTAGTCGGGGTAGTCGCGGCCGGTCTTTTCCAGCAGCTGGGTCTTTATTTCTTCTGAGATTACGCTCTGGAGTTTTGCAACGAGGTCCGGATATGGATGGGGGCCCATCGTCGAGCCTACCAGGTAATATGTGTCTGAAGGGTGGCAGCACCAGTCTCGGATGGCGGCTGAGCAGGCGTCACTGAGGGTCATATTGCCTGTCGTCACCGGGTTGACTTTTGCTCCCAGCATACGCATTCGTTCTACGTTGGTGTGCTGGCGCTCTACGTCGGTCTTGCCCATAAATATCTCGCATTGCATCCCCATCAGGGCGCAGACGGTGGCTGTCGCGACTCCGTGTTGTCCGGCTCCGGTCTCAGCTATCACTCGGGTCTTGCCCATCTTCCTGGCCAGCAGGATCTGACCTATGGCGTTGTTGATTTTGTGGGCGCCTGTGTGGTTGCAGTCTTCGCGTTTGAGGTAGAGGCGGCAGCCGTACTTGCTGCTCATCCGGTCGGCATAGTACAGTGGCGATGGTCTGCCTGCATAGTCCAGCAGCAGCCGGTGGTACTCTTTCTTGAATTCTTCGCTTTGGATTACCGGCAGGTACGCTTTCCTCAGTTCGTCTACGCACTTGTAGAGTATCTCGGGGATATAGGCTCCTCCAAATTCGCCGTAGAATCCGTTTTCATCTACTTGGTAACTCATATCTTTGGTTTTACTATTGTTTTCTGGTATAAAAAAAGCCTGTCGTGATTACGACAGGCCTTCGATGGTATTTGATTAGTTTACACGGCTGCAGCGTCTCACGAATTTTTAATCCTTGAGTTACGCCACCACCATGAAAAACGTGTCATCATTTTTTGCTTTGTTTTGTTGACACAAAGATAGAGAATAATCAGCTTTCCGCAACACTTTATTACAATTGATGAATAATTTGAAACAATTATATGATACATTCGCATATCAGTTGTCCATCAGTGAAAAGAAGCATTATCATTTTACATTACTGTGTACAGTATTGATACAGGCCACAGCTCAAAACCCGTATAGGTGTACAAGGTCTGCAAAATCAACGCAGACCTTGCACGGGGTGAATTCGTAACACCCTAATACTTAGTATCTTGAAAAATACAAATGTACAAGGTATGTCTCATTTTTGCAGACCTTGTACACCTGGGACAGCAGCTCGCCCTGCCGCAGAAAGCAAGGCCTTCGGAAGGGCGCGAGCTGACGGCTTTATGTGCAGAACATGCGGCTTGGAGGGCACGAGTTCGCTCAGGCGGCGTATTTCGCTGCGTCCACCTATCGCGACGAACTCGCCCTTTTAGTCTGCATCTTTCGCTGTCGGCATGCCTCCACCTCAATCTGCGCCTAACGTGGCTCATACATCGTCGCTCCCGAAGAGTTACTGGGGCTCCGCCCCAAACCCCGCCGCTCCGGCCTGCTATCAGCACTTACATGCCCGCACGGCCTCCGCTAGCAGCTGATGCTGCCACCGCCAATCCGCTTAATCACCCTCGCTCAAGTGCCCTTTACGCCGCTGCCCTGCTCCATCGTGCCGTATGCCGAAGGCAGCCCGCTTGCGGGCCGTGCGAAGCACGCCGGGGTGTTAGGGGGCGGAGCCCCCTGTAAAAAGGGTCGGCGGCTCAGCCGCCGGCTTCTAAGGCTTT
>JAGCZI010000224.1 GCA_017960085.1 Bacteroidales bacterium | reverse complement strand
GCGACCGGCTGTGTCGACGAGTTTCATCTTACCGGTGTAGAACGGGTGTGAGGTGTTAGAGATCTCGACCTTTACAACGGGGTACTCAACACCGTCGATCTCGATGGTCTCTTTGGTATTGGCGCATGAGCGGGTCAGGAACACGTGATCATTCGACATGTCCTTGAAAGCAACAAGACGGTAACTTTCGGGATGAATTCCTTTTTTCATGACTTATGTATTATTAATTTGATTTCTTTTGGGGACGCAAAGATACAAACATTCTTGTTTCTTGCAAATCTATTTATATCAATTTCGTACCTTTGCGGCGGCAAAACAGAATGATATGACACTTATTAAATCAATTTCGGGCATACGCGGCACCATCGGAGGCAGCTGCGGCGACGCCCTGACCCCTGTAGACATAGTTAAATTCACTGCAGCATACGTAAAATGCCTGCCCAAGAAAGGCGACCGTGCAAGAGTGGTAGTGGGCCGTGACGCCAGGATTTCCGGCAGTATGGTGGAGAACCTCGTGTGCGGAACACTGGTAGGCTGCGGAGCCGACGTCATCAACATCGGTATGGCCACAACCCCGACCACCGAACTTGCAGTCATCGGCGAAAAAGCTGACGGCGGCATCATCATCACCGCGAGCCACAACCCCGAGCAGTGGAACGCCCTCAAGCTGCTCAACAGCGACGGCGAATTCCTGTCAGCTGCCAACGGCGCCCAGGTGCTCGAGACTGCGGCCAGCGAAGATTTCGACTTCGCACAGGTGCGCCAGCTCGGCCACGTGTCATACAAGGATTACGCAGAAATACACATCGACCAGGTCCTGGCCAATCCCCTCGTGGACCTGAAAGCCATACGCGACGCCCATTTCAAAGTAGTGCTCGACCCCATCAACTCTGTGGGAGCGCTGGTAATGCCTCGCCTGCTCCAGAAACTCGGAGTGGAATGCATCACCATCAACGCCGAGCCCAACGGCTGCTTCGCCCATAATCCCGAGCCTCTGCCTGCAAACCTCAAAGGCCTCAGCGAGACCGTATGCTGCGAGCACGCCAACCTCGGTATCTCAGTCGACCCTGATGTAGACCGCCTCGCCTTCATCTGCGAAGACGGAGAGCCTTTCGGCGAAGAATACACCCTTGTCAGCGTAGCCGACTATGTGCTGCAGCACAAGCAAGGTCCCACCTGCTCTAACATATCTTCTTCGAGAGCTCTCAGGGACGTTACCGAAGCCCACGGCTGCAAATACTACGCAGCAGCGGTAGGAGAGGTGAACGTCACCACCAAGATGCGCGAAGTGGGAGCAGTCATCGGCGGCGAAGGCAACGGCGGAGTCATTTTCCCCGAGCTCCACTACGGCCGCGACGCCCTCATCGGAGTGGCCCTCTTCCTGAGCAATATGGCTCGTCGTGGCCTCAGCGCTTCGAATCTGCGCAAGACCTATCCCGACTATTTCATTGCAAAGAAAAAGATATCTCTCGCAGATCCCGCCCAGGCCGACAAGATCTTCGATGCGCTCAAAGTGAAATATGCGTCTGAGAAGATCAATACTATGGACGGCGTTCGCATCGACTTCGAAGCCGAGCGCAAGTGGGTCATCCTGCGCAAGTCCAACACCGAGCCGATAATCCGCATCTACGCAGAGGCCCCTGCAGCAAAACAGGCCGACGCCCTTGCAGATGAAGTGATCGCAGTGGCAGAGCAGATACTGTAATGTTCTCCTTCCGCACGACATCGCTCTTCGAACAGCAGGACAGAGTGCTGGCCAACGGCCGCCTCGCCGTGCTGGAAAGCCCTACGGCGTGGTATCCCGAGATAGAAAGCTACCTCTGGGAGATTCTCGCCGGAAGGGGGCGGGACGTCGTGCTTCTGGACGAAGACCAGCTTACCGCAGCCACACTTGCTTCCCAGAAAGTTGACGCCCTCATAATAGAGAGGCAGGGGACGGGAGACTGCTTCGACAGTTTCTACGGCAAGCTCATAAACTTCTTCAGGGAATGCAAGGAGGCCGGCAGCGACGTGCCTGTGTATATTCTCGACAGGCCCAATCCCTGCGGCAGGGCAGTGGAGGGCAGCTACAAATATGGCATCTGCCATAAGCACGGCCTGACCGTGGCCGAGATGGCCAATATGTTCTTCACCGACCTGGGCTGCAAATTCCCCCTGCACGTAATATCTGCCGAAGCTACTATGGCCGGCCGAGAGCTGCTGACGTGGAGCGTGCCTGCATCAGACGACTTCGCGGGCTATTTCACCGCATACTTCAGGGCGGGGCAGTATCTCTGGAACGCCACCAATGTCAGCTGCGGCATCGGCACCGAGAGGCCCTACGAATTCTTCGGAGCCCCGTATATGAACAAAACCATATCTGTCGAGGCCGCATACAACAAAGGCGTATTTATGCGCAAGGCTTCGTTCACCCCTAAGTACGGCCTCTACAGCGGCGAGAAATGCTTCGGTTACCAGCTTCTCGCCAACCCCACGGAGCCATATAACAGCGTGCTGCACGCCGTCCGCCTCATCAAGCTGGTGAAAGACAGCTGCGAAGAGTTCGCTCTGGCCGACAACGCCGAAGAAATACTGGGTGAGCCCCTTATCAGCGCCTACTTCAATGATGAATGCAGCTGGGAAGATCTTAAGGAGCAGATGAAGCAGCAGGAGCAGCGCTGGCTGCGCAAGGCCAAGAAATACCTTCTCTATCCCGACCCCCTTACACGTATTAAATAGCGACCGCCCTCCTTGGGGCTTCAGGAGCTGTTGCTAGAGGAATGGAAAAAACATTCCTTTGCGCAACACTCCTTCCGCCACTGGCAGAGGGCTTTTGTATTATCAGATGCCTCCGACTGACAGCTTGCTGACAAGCACGGTGGGCATACCGCAGCTCACCGGGCAGTACTGTTCCTTGCCGCAGGTCCACTTGCCGTTGTCGATGATGCAGTCGGAAGCCACTGCCACTATGTCCGCAAGAGCCTGCGGCCCGTTGCCGATGACATTGATGTCCTTCAGAGGCTGAGTCAGCCTTCCGTTCTCTATCAGCCAGCCGCTCTTGACGTAAAACGTGAAGTCGCCGGCACCGATCTGGACCTGGCCGTTCGAGAAAGTGTCGAGGAACACGCCTTTGCTGACGGAAGCGATGATGTCTTCCCTGGTGGCGTCGCCGTTTTCCATATACGTTGCCCTCATCCTCGGGATGGGGTTGAAGCGGAACGACTCCCTGCGTCCGTTGCCCGTGGGGGCTACTCCATAGTGGCGGGCGCTGACGCGGTCGTGAAGGAATGACGTTAGGACCCCCTCGGTCACCATATATGTCTTCTGGGAAGGGACACCCTCGTCGTCGATGTTGATGCTGCCGCGGTTGAAAGGGATGGTGCCGTCGTCCACGACGGAAATCTTCTCGTTGCAGATCTTCTTGCCGAGGCTGTCGGTGAAAATGGAAGTCCCCTTGCGTATGAAATCAGCCTCGAAGGCGTGACCGATTGCCTCGTGGAGCAGGATTCCGGCTCCGCCTGCGCCCATAACCACGGGCATCTCACCTCCCTTGATGGTTCCGGCAGTGAACAGCATCGAGCATTTGCCGACGACCTGGGAAGCCATATCTGACATAAGTTCGTCCGTCAGGAATTCGCTGCCCATACGGAAACTGCGCGACATTGAGGCCGTCTC
>JAGCZI010000223.1 GCA_017960085.1 Bacteroidales bacterium | reverse complement strand
TACGGTCGTCCTCTCCTTCCGGCCCCTGGCTGATGCCGAGATGGTAGGCCAGCGCATTCACCAGAGTGCCGGTGATATGACCGTGACCGGGGTGGACCACGAGTCCCGGCGGCTTGTTGACCACGAGCAGGTCGTCGTCTTCATAGACTATGTCGAGAGGGATGTTTTCAGGCACCACTTCGAAGCCACGGCGCTGATATGGCATCACTATAGTGATGACATCCAGCGGCTTGACCTTGTAGTTGGCCTTCACGACCTTGTCGTTGACACGCACATATCCGGCCTCTATGGCGAGCTGCACCCTGTGGCGGGACACCTGCTCCATATGGTCGGTGATGTAGCGGTCAACCCGCAGCAGCCCCTGCTTCTTGTCGCTGACGAATCGGAAATGCTCGAACATTTCCTCTTCCGGGAGAAGGAGGCTGTCGTCTTCTGTCATTGTTACCTGGAAACTACCTTGTCAGGATCTATGGTCAGATAGATGTCCACCTTGCTGCCCATCACTACGCCGCGGGTGCCAACTACGCTGGCATCGCCTTCTTCATTGGTGCTGACGACGGGCATAGGGTTCTGCCTGTAGACCACTGCGGCGAGCGAGTCGCGGTAATCCTTGACTGTCTCGTCATATTTGACCTGGCCTACGTTAAGGGAGTTGTCGTTGATGGAGTTTGCCGCCAACTGGGCGGTATAACCCACTACATAAGGGACATAGGTGATATTGTCGGAAGGATTGAGGCCGAGCACGAGGTCTATCGGAGATTCAGTCTCCACCATAGAGCCGGGGACGATCTGCCTGCCTTTGTAACGCTGCTCGAGCACATTGTTGGTGGCCATATCGGTGCGGTAGATCAGCTGGCCGATGGTAAGGCCCCTGCCTGCAATCTCGGCGCTGGCCTGGCGCAGCGAATATCCGACCACGTTGGGCACCGCAGTCATCTGGGGAGTCATTGAGTTGATGGTGACCAGGATGCGGCGGTTCTTCTTGACTGCAGCTCCCGCCTCGGGGTTCTGACGGTAGACAGCGCCGTGCGCAAGCCTCTTGACATATACGGAATCGACTACCTCCAGACGGAGGTCGTTCTTGGCCGCAAGATGGCGGGCATCGGCGAGGCTCATGGTTTTAAAATCAGGAACGGCAAGCTCCTTGTTGTGGCGAGTGCAGGCCTTCAGCGACAGGGAGAGCACTATCAGCAGCACTACGACGAACACTATGCCGCCGATGAAATTGCGGCGGAGCATCTTCTCGCCCTTGACCTTGCCTTTATCTTTGGTCTTAGTTTCTTCCATAAGCACAAATTTAAACAAAAAAGGCAACCCCGCAAAGGAGATGCCTCATTATGCCTTCAAGCCTGACTTTTTAGAAATTGTCTTCGCTTGATACGGTCAGTTTCTTGCGACCGTGACGGCGGCGTGCAGCAAGCACCCTGCGTCCGTTGGGAGTTGACATACGCTCGCGGAAGCCGTGTTTGTTGCGGCGCTTGCGCTGTGAGGGTTGAAATGTACGTTTCATTATAATAGCTATTTATATATTCCGATTTTGGGAGTGCAAAAGTAAACAGTCTCTTTGAAATATACAAATTTATCTTTTTATTATAACAATCTTTTTTTCCACGAACCACTCTCCGCCGTAGAAATCGCTGATATCTATGACCGAAAGCTTGCGCGCATCGAACATCCGGCGCGAAATGCAGCGGTCTATCTCTTCATCCAGGTCTCCTCCCTTGAGGTAGAGCACACCTTTGTCGTAACGGCCCTTGATCCAGGGTAGCATCTTGTCGAGAGAGGTCACGGCGCGTGAAACCACGTAATCGAAGCTGCCCGGCAGATTCTCGGCGCGGTCGTTGACCACCTTGACGTTCTGCAGCCCGAGCGCTTCGGCGACTTGTGACGCCACCTTGGTCTTCTTGCCTACCGAATCGCAGAGCAGGAAGTCGCACTGCTCGAAAAAAATCGCCAGCGGGATGCCCGGGAAGCCGCCGCCGGTGCCAAGGTCGAGGATGCGGTCGCCGGGCACAGCCATACCTTTCAGCGGAAGGGCCAGGGCCAGCGAGTGCAGCACGTGATGCTCATAGAAGTTGTCCATATCCTTGCGGGAGATGACGTTGATGCGGGCGTTCCACTCGTCGTAGAGCGCCTTGAGCGCGGCGAACCTCTCGATCTGCAGTTCGCTCAGTGCCGGGAAATATCTCAGTATCTCTTCCATATCCTTAGTGGGCCTCCAGCCAGTTTTTGCCGCTGCCGCATTCTGCTATCAGGGCCACGCGCAGCTTGCAGACGCTCTCCATCTGCTGCTTTGCGATCTCCATCACCCTGTCCAGTTCCTCGGGCACTACGTCGAAGACAAGCTCGTCGTGGACCTGCAGGACCATACGGCTCTTCATCCCCTCCTGCTTCATCTTGCGCCATACGCTGACCATCGCCAGCTTGATGATGTCGGCGGCGCTGCCCTGGATGGGAGCGTTGACGGCATTGCGCTCGGCGAACTGGCGCATATTGAAGTTGCGGGCGTTGATGTCGGGCAGGAAGCGCTTGCGGTGGAACACCGTCTCGACATAGCCGTTGCGGCGGCATTCCTCCACCGCACGGTCGATATATGCCCTCACTCCCTTGTAATTCTCGAAGTACTGGTCGATGAGCTGCTTCGACTCGCTGCGGCTGATGCCCAGCCTCTGCGAGAGGCCAAAGGCCGATATGCCGTAGATGATTCCGAAGTTGGCGGTCTTGGCGTGGCTGCGCTGCTCGCGAGTCACCTCTTCCACCGGCACCTTATATATCTTG
>JAGCZI010000031.1 GCA_017960085.1 Bacteroidales bacterium | reverse complement strand
GATAAAACCGATGATCTTAGCGAAAGTCCCCTCACCGAAAGGAGCGGAAGGGAAGGAAGCCACTGACTTCAGGACGATGAGCACCAGCGGGACTATTATCGGCAGGAAAGAGCGGGCGGCCGAAGGAGCCTCTGCCACTTTCTTCTCGATGTCGGCGTCAGTCTCGTTCGGGGCCGGGTCGATGTAAGTCTTCGAGGCCCACTTGGTCACGAAGAGCCACGCCACAAGCAGCGGCAGGATGCTGGCGGCTATGCCGGTGAGGATCACCAGGCCGAGGTCAGCCTCCATAATGCCGGCTGCCGCAATGGGACCGGGAGTCGGAGGAATGAGGCAGTGTGTGATGGTCAGACCGAGACCGAGGGCGCAGGCCGAACTTGCCAGAGTGATCTTGGCCTTCTTCGACAGGGCGCGGTTGAGAGGAGTGAGGATCACGAAGCCGGAGTCGGCATAGACGGGGATGGAGATGAAATAGCCAAGGATCAGCATCGCCAGAGGGACGCGTTTCTCCCCGACCAGTTTCAGGACGCTCCTCGCCATCACATAAGCACCTCCGGACTCCTCCAGGAAAGTGCCTATTATGCAGCCGACCACAATCACGATGCCTATGGAAGAAACTGTGCTGCCGAAGCCGTTGTTGACCGAAGCGATGATCTTGTCAAGCGGGATGCCGGCGCACAGCCCGTATCCTATGGCCGAAATGATCAGCGCCAGGAACGGGTGCAGCTTGAATTTCGTCGTCGAGATGACGATGAAGGCGATGGCCGCGATGAGGAGGACGATTAGCATAACTGCTATGCGATGAGCCCGGCTATCGTGTCAGCCATAGTATGGAGGATGAGGTAGCACGAAGCGCTGCCGGCATCCATCACGCCGCGGGAACGCTCCCCGAGCCTGCTGGAACGACCCAGCTTTGCCACCATATCGACAGTGCTGTCGCGCCCCTTGAGAGCGGCGGCATCCATAGCTTCGAGAGCCTTGGCGAAGGTCAGCCCCTCAGCCGAAGCGCTGCTGTAAGCCTCCTCGGCAGGGATGAGCACATCCATCAGAGTCTTGTCACCGACCTGTGCGGGAGAAATGGCGTGGATGGCGTCGAGCGAAGCCTTGAGGGCTGCTCCGAACTCATCCCTTCCCACCTCGGAAGCACCTTCCAGCGCCTTGCCCATCGAAAGGAAGAACTTGCCGTACAGAGGACCCATCGAGCCCCCGATCTTCATCATAAGGATCTTGCCGAGAGTCTTGAGACTGTATGAAAAGTCCCCGGGCTGTTTGTCCAGAGCCTCGCGGCAAAGGGTGAAGCCCTTGTTCATATTGATGCCGTGGTCGCCGTCGCCGATGGCTCCGTCGATGTCGCTTAGGAACTGCTTGTTCTCCTGGATGGCGACTATGAGCCTGTCAACAATTACGCTGCCGGCATCCTGTGTGAATTTGTCCATATCGGGTCAGTCTTTAGGATATTGGGTGAGCCCAACGGAGTTGCATTCGAGGTCGAAGCACTCCTTGAGTTCATCGTCGAGTTTCATTACGGTAAGGGTGATGCCGGCCATCTCGAGAGATGTGAAATAGTTGCCGACGAGGGCCTGGTGCACCTTGATGCCCTTCTCCTCGAGTATCTTCTCTACTTCACCGTAGAAAATGTACTGCTCAAGCAGGGGAGTGGAGCCAAGGCCGGACACGAGGACCACGACCTCGTCGCCTGCGGCGAACGGCAGGTCGGGCAGGATTACGTCGCACATCCTCTTAGCAATCTGGCCGGCTGTCTCGAGTTTCGCCACTTCGATGCCGGGCTCGCCGTGGTGGCCTATGCCGACTTCCATATTGCCGGGCTCGATGGTGAAATTGGGATGGCCTACTTCAGGGATGGTGCAGGGGCTGAGGCCGACGCCCATACTGCGGGTATTGTCAATGGCCTTCTGGGCAGCGGCAAGCACCTCCTCGAGGCTTGCGCCCATAGCTGCCTTGGCGCCGCCGACCTTCCACATCAGGATTTCGCCGGCCACGCCGCGCCTTTTCTCGCGGGTTTCCCCGGGTGATGAAGGGACATCGTCGTTTGCTACGACCTTGCCTACCTTGATGCCGTCTTCTTCGGCGAGTTCCATTGCCATAGCGACATTCATATTGTCGCCGGCGTAGTTGCCGTAGAGGATGGCGACGCCCTTTCCGGCGTCAGCCTCGTGGATGGCGTCGTAGAACATCTGAGCGGGCGGAGAAGAGAAAAGTTCGCCGACAGCCACAGCGTCGACCATATTCTTGCCGATATAGCCGATGAATGCAGGCTTGTGGCCCGAGCCGCCGCCGGTGACTACGCCGACCTTGCCCTCCACGGGAGCGGATTTGTATTTCAGGACACGCTCGTTCTCAGTAGTGGTAACAAGCTCCGGATGCGCCTTGACGAAACCCTGGAGCATCTCGTCGACCACGCACGAAGGATCATTGATAATCTTTTGCATATCGTGTTTATTTGGATTCGAATGATTTGTTTTCAAGTTCGTGCATCTGCTGCACCTTGGGCAGTGAACCGCCGCCCTGGAACTCGGATGCAAGCCAGGCGGTGACGATGGTCTTGGCCAGTTCGGGACCTATGACGCGGGCGCCCATAGTCAGAACCTGGGCGTCATTGCTCTTGCGCAACCTCTCGGCTGAGAACACGTCGTGGCATACTCCGGCGTAGACGCCTTTCACCTTGTTGGCAATCATAGCCATACCCAGGCCTGTGCCGCAGATGAGGATGCCTCTTTCGAAAGTGCCGTCCTGGATCTTGAGGGCGAGATTATAACCTATTTCAGGGTAGAAAGCGCCGGGATGGGAACCGAGGTAGTCTAGGTCAACGGCCTCGACTCCGCTTTTTTCAAGATGGGCGACGATGGTCTTTTTCAGGTCGACGGCAGCGTCGTCGCAGTCAATTACAACTCTCATTATGTCAGGTTATTTAACTGTAAGGGTGAGCTTCTGAAGGTTCCTGTCGGATGATGAACTGCCGAAGAGGATTTCGTAGTTTCCGGCCTTTACAGCCAGGTCGTCGACTGTTGCGTCGTAGAACGAGAAGGCGTCAGGACCGAGGGTGAACTCGAACTTTTGTGTTGCTCCGGCCTTGATGGCTGCACGCTTGAAGCCGCGCAGGGATTTGAGCGGAGCTGCAGGGTCGCCGAGACGCCTTACATAAACCTGGGCAACCTCGTCACCGTCCTTGCCGCCATTGTTGGTGACATCGAACGAAACTTTGACTGACTTGCCTTTGCGGATGCTTGAGGCAGAAAGCTTGCCCTTGCCGTATGCGAAAGAGGTGTAGCTGATGCCGTATCCGAAAGGATAGAGAGGCTCACCGGTAAAGTAGCGGTAGGTGTGGCCGGCCATATCGTAGTCCTCGAAGTCGGGAAGCTGTGCGGTCGACTTGTAGAAAGTCAGAGGCAGGCGGCCTGCAGGGTTGTAGTCGCCTGCAAGGACGTCAGCAACGGCATTGCCGCCCTGCTCGCCGGGATACCAGGCCACCAGGAGGGCGTCGTAGTTGGGTTCGTCCCTCTCGAGGCCGATGGCACTGCCGGTTGTGAGTACGAATACGACGGGCTTGCCGGTTGAACGCAGTGCGGCAAGAAGCCTGCTCTGCACTTCGGGAAGTTCGATGGTAGTGCGGTCGCCGCCCTTGAAGCCGTCATAGCTGACGCCGCGCATCTCTTCGCCCTCAAGGTTCGGGCTGAGGCCTCCTACATATATGATCACATCAGAGTCTTTAACCCTTGCAACGACATCGTCGAAGTTCTCAGGGGCCTTCCAGGGACCGGGAGGAGTTGCCGGCTGCTGCGGGGTGCTCTGGGCTCCCTCTACGATTCCCTCGTAGAACTCGGGAGTCCTTCTCTGGCGGGTGTCGGCGGAGTTGCGGACACGCTCCACATAGCCGTCAACAAGCTTGCTGCCTTGTGCGTATGTAATCTGGGCCTTCGGGAATTTGGCCTTGATGCCGTCGTAGATGGTGACTACGCTTCTGGGAGTTCCGTTGTAGTTGCCCAGGAGCATTGCAGAATCGACTGCGTTGACACCGACTATCGCAATTTTGCTGATGTCCTTGCTGAGAGGGAGGACATTGTCTTTGTTCTTGAGGAGCACCATACTCTCCCTTGCAACCTTGAGAGAGTGGGCGATATGCTCGGGAGTGCAGATGTCGCCGATGTTGTAGTCTTTCCAGGGAGTGAGGTCAACGGGGTCAAGCATTCCAAGCTCGATGCGGTCGGCGATCAGGCGGCCTACGTGCGGGTCGAGGTCAGCATCGGTGATGACGCCTTTGCGGACGCCTTCGATCATAGACCTGTATGAGCTGCCGCACTCGAGGTCGGTGCCGCTCATTATGGCGTCCTTCGATGCCGAGAGGGCGTCGGGATGGGTTCCGTGACGGCCTTCACGATAGAAATCGTCGATGGCACCGCAATCTGAAACCACAACTCCGTCAAATTTCCAGCGGTTTCTCAGGATGTCTATGAGGAGCTTGGTGCTGCCGCAGCAGGGGTTGCCTTCGTAGCGGTTGTATGCGCACATCACTTCCTGCACGTTACCCTCGGTGACGAGGGCCTTGAAGGCGGGGAGGTATGTCTCCCACAGGTCGGTGGGCGACACCGTCACGTCAAATGAGTGGCGGAGCGGCTCCGGACCGCTGTGCACTGCATAGTGCTTTGCACAGGCGTGGGCCTTGAAGAAGTTCTTGTCATTGCCCTGGAGGCCCTTGACGGCTGCAAGTCCCATCCTTGATGTGAGGTAAGGGTCTTCGCCATAGGTCTCGTGTCCGCGTCCCCAGCGCGGGTCGCGGAATATGTTGATGTTGGGAGTCCAGAAAGTGAGGCCGTAATATTGCCTGTAAGTGCCGTTGGCGATTGCGTCATTGTATTTTGCACGGGCTTCGTCCGATGCGATGGTGTAAGTCTCAAGGTTGAGATCCTCATCGAAAGTGGCTGCGATGCCTATCACCTGCGGGAAAACGGTAGCCTCACCGGCACGGGCGACGCCGTGCAGGGCTTCGTTCCACCAGTTGTATGCAGGAATGCCGAGACGGTCGATGGCTGCCGAAGAGTTCATCATCATCGTGACTTTCTCCTCCGTGGTCAGACGGCCCAGCAAGTCGTTGACACGTTGTTCTTTGGAGAGGGATGGATCGTTGAAAGGATAGGCTGGTTCAACCTGAGGTCCCTGCTTGCAGGAGGTCAGGGCCGCAATCAGCGACAGTGCAAGAAGCAATGTGGAAAAATGTCTCATATTGGTAGGATTATGAATTGACGCATATTTCCTTGCAAGTTAGCAATAAAGTCGCATATAAACTCGACGAAATAAAACTTTGCGATTTGTATTTTTATTGTAATTTTGCGATTCGCAATTTTTGTGGATTAATCAAATTAAAACTATAATGGCTAATAAAAATCAGAAACCTACAGAGAATCAGAATCAACAGGCAGTAGGGCAGGCAGTCAGCGGGACTGAAGAATTTTTGAAAAAGAACGGTAAGTTGTTGGGTTGGATCGCCATCGGCATCCTCGCAGTAGTTGCGATTTGCCTTGCAGTCAGCACCTGGGTAATCAAACCCGCCAGGGCTGCGGCCGTCGATGACAGCTTCGCAGCTGAGAATTACTTCGCAGCAGGCGACTACAAGACTGCACTGGAAGGTGACGGTTCTTCACTGGGCTTCCGCGATATCATCGCCCAGTACGGTGCCAAGGCCGGCAAGGCCGTTTATATGTACGCCGGTGTCAGCGAGCTTCAGCTCAAGAATTACGACGATGCCATCAAGTACCTCAAGAAATACAACGGCAAGGACGATATCCTCGCAGCCAGGGCTCTCAGCTGCCTTGGTGACGCTTATGTAGGCAACGGCGACTTCAATGCCGCTCTCGCTGCTTACGACAAGGCCATCAAAAAAGCTGACAATATGTTCGCAGCTGCCTATATGCTCAAGGCCGGCATCACTTGCGAGGAACTCGGCGACAACGCCAAGGCTCTCGAGTATTATAAGGCTATCAAGGACAAATATCCCCAGAGCCTCGAGGCTTACGATATCGACAAATACATCGCACGCATCAATCTGTAGTAGTTATGGGAAGAGCATTTGAATTCCGCAAGGAGAGAAAATTCAAACGTTGGGGCCATATGGCCAAAACGTTCACCAAAATCGGCAAGGAAATCACCATCGCCGTGAAGCAGGGCGGTCCTGACGTGACCGGTAACCCCCGCCTGCGCGCATTGCTTCAGACAGCCCGCAGCGAGAATATGCCCAAGGAAAACATCGAACGCGCCATAAAGAAAGCCACTGACAAGGATCAGAGCGATTACAAGGAAATGCTGTACGAAGGCTTCGGCCCTCACGGCATCGCCATCCTGGTCGAGACTGCTACTGACAACACCAACCGTACGGTGGCCAACGTCCGCAGCTATTTCAACAAGTTCGGAGGTTCTCTCGGTACTTCTGGCAGCGTTGAGTTTATGTTCGACCGCAAGTGCGTATTCAAGATCAAGGACCGCGACGACATCGACCTCGACGAACTCGAGCTTGAACTCATCGACTACGGTGCAGAGGAAGTCTTCCGCGAGGGCGGCGACCCTGACGAGGACGACGATCCGAAGGTAATTATGATCTACGGCGAATTCACCGCAATGAACAAGATCCAGCAGTATCTCGAGGCTAACAACTACGAGATTATGTCTGCAACCTTCGAGCGTTTCCCGAATGTCGAGCTGAAGAAGCTTTCACCTGAAAACCAGGCCTCTGTCGAGAAACTCATCGATATGATCGAGGAGGACGAAGACGTCCAGAACGTATATCACAATATGGAAATCGCCTAGCGGGCAAGACCAGTCCGTTTAGATTTTGATACAGCACCTGCCGGTCTTTCCGGCAGGTGCTTTTTTTTGTTTTCAAATGATACCTATTTTATTTTTTAAGTTACGATTTATGATTATTTTTGCAGGATTAGAGCTAAAATTTTTAAACTTAAATAATTAACGCTATGGAATTATCTCAAATAGAGCATCTGGGCATCGCCACTCCGTCACTGGAACAGGCTATCCCTTACTATGAAAACGTTCTCGGTCTCAAATGCTACGCAATTGAAGAGGTGGCTGACCAGAAAGTTAAAACTGCATTTTTCAAGATCGGCGAAGTGAAGCTCGAGCTTCTCGAACCCACAAGCCCTGAAAGCACAATCGCCAAATTCATCGAGAAGAACGGCGGCCGCGGAGGTATCCACCATATCGCATTCAAGACCAAAGACGTAGCAGCCTGCCTGGCAGAAGCCGAGAGCAAAGGTGTCGTACTCATCGACAAGGCTCCGCGTCCCGGCGCAGAAGGCCTCAACATCGCTTTCCTGCATCCGAAGTCTACACAGAGCGTTCTGACTGAAATCTGTGAGAACCCCAAAGAGAAATAATCAATCATCAAATAACAAACCCAACTGATATGAGTCAACAACTCGAAAAAGTAAAAGGCCTCATTTCTCTCAGAGAGAAAGCCCGTATCGGCGGCGGACAGGCCCGTATCGATGCACAGCACGAAAAAGGTAAATATACCGCTC
>JAGCZI010000222.1 GCA_017960085.1 Bacteroidales bacterium | reverse complement strand
TTTCGATCTCTTCGAGACTCAGGGGGCAGCGGTCGAGCCTTATCTCGGCCATCTCCAGCCCTGCGGCCAGAGCCTGCCTGATGCCGGCCAGGTTGCGGCCTTGTATGCTGACACAAATCATAGCTTTGAAATCGCTTCAGCGACTGTCATATCTTCGATAAAGACGTCGCCTATGCTTCTAATGAGGACAAAATGTACCTTGCCGCCTTCGGCCTTCTTGTCTTTGAGCATAGCTGCTTCAAGGCTCTTGGCGGGGAAGGGAAGCGCCGTGGGCAGGCCTGCAGCTTCGAAGTCGCTGCGCAGCTTGTCGGCAAGGCTGCTGTCGGTGAGCTTTGCGGCTGCGATGATGCCGATGGCCACCGCTTCGCCGTGGGTTATGTCGCGCTTCTGCTCGCGGGAGAGCCACTCGATGGCGTGTGCGAAGGTGTGGCCGAGGTTGAGCTTGCGGCGCTCTCCGTTCTCGAACTGGTCGCGGCTCACCACTCCGGCTTTCACCGCAGCAGCCGCGAAAATCAGCCGGCGCAACTCTTCGCTGCGGCTGGCTATGCTCGCGCCCGCGGCTATGTCGCCCAGCAACGCGACGGCCTTTTCGTAGTTGCCGCCATCTTCGATGATGAAGGTCTTGAGCAGCTCTGCGGCTCCTGAGCGGAAGTCCCTCGCCGGGAGGGTTTCCAGCACGTCAGGGCAGATGAGTGTGAATTCAGGCTGGCGGATCACGCCGACCATATTCTTCAGGGATTTGAAGTTCACTCCGGTCTTACCTCCGATGGCAGCGTCGACCTGCGCCAGCAAGGTGGTGGGGATGAAGGCGAAGCGGATGCCGCGCTTGTAGATAGACGCCGCAAACCCGGCCATATCGGTGGTGATGCCGCCGCCGACCGCCAGCAGCAGGGCGTCCCTGTCGGCGCCGCTTTCCAGCAGCCAGTCTTCGATGTCCATCACGGTCTGTATGGTCTTGCCCTCCTCGCTGACGCTTATCGGGCCGACTGCGGCCAGACGGCCGGTGGCTTCAAGGGCCTGCGCGGCCTTGCGGGCGTGGACGGCAGCATTGGCGTCATAGACTATCCAGATGCGGCCGTAAGGCGCTGCTGCTGCAGCTATGTCCCCGACGCCTGCGCCGGAAAGCACACGGCTCAGCAAGCGGCCCTCTTCCCTTATCTCTATTACATCTTGCATAGTGTCACAAAGATAGGAAATAGTTGTAATTGATTATATTTGCAATACTTTGAAAGCGACTCTTATGAAACGTTATCTTTTTATATGCCTGCTGGCCCTGGTTGGCCTTAGCAGCTGCAAAGGGTTCGAAACTGTTCCCGCTGACGAGTTTGAAGCACGCATCGCTGACGGCAAGGCGCAGCTTGTCGATGTGCGTACCAGAGAAGAATATTACGCCGGCTACATCCCCGGCGCCATCAATATCGACGGCCGCCTGACCATCTTTATGGACCTGGTCAAGGCTTCCCTCGACCCTGCCCTGCCGGTGGCTCTGTACTGCCGCAGCGGAAAGCGCAGCGCCGAAGCTGCCAAGCAGCTGGCCAAGGCCGGCTATCAGGTGTGCGACCTTGAAGGCGGTGTGCTCGCCTGGTCTGCCGCCGGCAAGGGGCTGATTGACATCGAGAAAAATGAGGTTGACATATTCACGACCCCTTCAGGCAAGGAAGTATATTTCCACGCCCTCGCCCACGCTAGTTTCTATATCGTCTATGACGAACTGAACATCTATGTGGACCCTGTCACCAGATCCGGTGGCAAGGAGTTCAATTACCTGATGTTCCCCAGGGCCAATTATGTGCTCCTGACCCACGAGCACGGCGACCACTTCGACCGCAAAGCCCTCTCAGTGATGACTAACGCCCAGCTTGTGACCAACGCCCGCTGCGCCGAGATGACCGGCTACGGCACCGTGATGGCCAACGGCGACGAACTGCAGCTGCGCGACGACATCAAGGTCGAGGCTGTGCCTGCATACAACTGCACCGAGGGCCGCACCCAGTTCCATCCCAAGGGACGTGACAACGGCTTCATCCTGACTCTCGACGGGCTGCGCATCTACATCGCCGGCGACACCGAGGATGTTCCCGAGATGGCTGACATCAAGGACATCGACGTGGCCTTTTTGCCGTGCAACCAGCCTTATACAATGACTCCCGACCAACTGGTGAATGCAGCGAATATCATCAAGCCGAAGACTGTGTTCCCCTACCACTACAGCAGCACCGACGTCAGTGTGCTCCCGGGACTTCTCCCCGGCACCGACGTCCGTATCCGCCAGTATCAGTAACAGCTAGAAATTCCGGCCGGCTTTCTTGAGCATACGCTTCACCTTGCGGTTGCGCATTGTAAGCCAGTGCTCGATCATCTCGTTCTCGATTTCCGGCTCGTCCAGCACCACTTCCTTGTTCTTGCGGCGACGGCGGCGGAAGAAGCGCAGGTATGCGCCGACGTGACGTTTCTTCTTCTCGTGGTAGATGGCATCGAAGGGTATCAGGATGCCCGTGTCCTCGATATTGTGCATCAGGCGGTTCACTGCCGTGCCGAACATCAGCATCTGGGATGTGGCAGA
>JAGCZI010000221.1 GCA_017960085.1 Bacteroidales bacterium | reverse complement strand
TCAGGGCGATAGTGGGAGCGCTGGTGCCGTTGCTCTTGATGGTTATGTCTCCGGTGGACTTGCTGTTGTTGATAATAGTCAGGTAGTTGGTGTTGTTCACCGTCACTTCGCAGGTGGCCGTCAGGTCGCCGGCCTTGGCGGTGATGGTTGTCTTGCCCGGATTGATGGCGGTGACTTTGCCGTAGCTGTTCACTTCTGCGACGGACTCGTCGGCGGACAGCCAGATCACGGTCTTGTAAGTGGCGTTTTCAGGGTGGAATTTGACTTCGAGGTATTCGAACTGGTCGGGGTCAAGGTTCAGTTCGGTCTTGTCGAGAGAGATGGCCTGCAGCGGCACGGTCTTGACAGTGACTATGCAGCTTGCGGACTTCTCCCCGGCAGTTGCGGTTATGGTGGCGGTGCCTTCAGCGATGCCTTTGACAGTTCCGCCGCGGACCGTGGCTATGTCTTCGTCAGATGAAGTCCATATAACGGTTTTGTCGGTGGCGTTCTCGGGCAGGACGGTGGCGGTCAGGGTCTCTGTCTGGCCTACGTCAAGAGTGAGTTTCTTAATGTCCAGGATGACTTCGGCGACAGCTACCCTCGCGTTTACCTGCACCTCGCAGGTGGCGGACACCTTGCCGGCAGTGGCAGTGACAGTGGCGTTGCCGGGGCCGACGGCTTTCACGGTGCCTCCGTATACGGTGATGATTTTTTCATCGGAAGAAGTCCAGGTCACAGTCTTGTCGCTGGCGTCGTCCGGCTTGACCGTAGCCTTGAGGGTGAAGCTTTCGCCCTCCAGCAGGGAGTAGCTGGTCTTGTCGAGGGTCACCGAAGTAACGTCGATGTACGCCTCCTTGACGGTTATGGTGCAGCTGGCGTTCTTCCCTCCGGCAGTGGCGGTAATGGATGCAGAACCGACCTTGACCGCAGTCACGACTCCGTCGGCGACAGTAGCCACGGCCGGGTTGTTGGAAGTCCACTTCACGGTCTTGTCAGTGGCGTTTTCAGGCAGGACGGTGGCGGTCAGAGTCAGCGTCTTGCCGACAGTCAGCGTCGCTTCCTTCTCGCTAAGGGTGACGGATTCAACTTCCACCACGGCCGAAGTTACAGTCACTTCGCAGGAAGCCTTCGCACCTCCGTCCCTGCTGGTTGCGGTGATCGTGGCGGAACCTTCCTTGACGGCGGTGACCACCCCCTGGTCCACGCTGGCGATGCTGGCGTTCGAAGAACTCCACAGCACAGTCTTGTCAGTGGCGTTGTCGGGGCTGACCGTGGCTGTCAGATTGAAGTTTTCACCTTCGGTAAGGGACAGCGCAGTGGAGTTGAGAGTAATGCTTTTCACCTGTACTTCCGGCTCCTGGCAGGAATACAGGGAGAATATGAGGGTCAGCAGAAAGCTGATGGCATAAAGTCGTTTCATAGGATGAAAATTATTCAACCTATAAAGGTACTAAATAATTACAGAAACGTCAACCGCCGTACAGGTAAAACAAAACCCCGGAGGCGTGAGCTTCCGGGGTTTGAAGTATGTTCTGGCGAAGGATTACTCCCTGATGGCAGCGATGCCGGGGAGAACTTTGCCCTCGAGGTACTCGAGCATTGCGCCGCCGCCGGTAGATACGTAGCTGACCTTGTCGGCATAGCCCATCTGGGTAACTGCAGCCACTGAGTCGCCGCCGCCCACGAGGGTGAAGGCGCCTTTGTCGGTGGCCTCTTTGAGAGCCTGGGCGATGGCGTTGGTGCCGACTGCGAAGTTAGGCATCTCGAACACGCCTACAGGACCGTTCCAGAGGATGGTCTTGGAAGCCATAATGATTTCCTTGGCAGCCTCGATTGACTCGGGAGCTGCGTCCATACCTTCGAATCCGTCAGGAATGTTGTCAGAGTCGCAGATGATGGTCTTGGCGTCGTTTGCAAAAGCGTCAGCTGCAACGACTTTGTCAGAAAGGCTGATGTTAACGCCTTTCTCCTTAGCCTTGGCGAGGATGTTCAGAGCCACTTCCTGCTGGTCGTCTTCGCAGAGGGAGTTGCCGATCTTGCCGCCCTGGGCTTTCTTGAAGGTGTAAACCATACCGCCGCCGATGATCAGGTTGTCGACGAGGTCGAGCAGATGCTCGATGATGCCGATCTTTGATGAGACCTTGGCGCCGCCGATGATGGCAGTGAGGGGACGTGCAGGGTTGCCGAGCACTTTGTCGATGGCTGTGATCTCGCCTTCCATCACATAGCCGAACATCTTGTCGTTCGGGAAGTATGAGGCGATGAGGGCGGTTGAACCGTGGGCGCGGTGTGCAGTTCCGAAAGCGTCGTTGATGTAGCAGTCAGCGTAGCTAGCGAGAGTCTTGACGAACTCTTTCTGGCTGGCTTTGACAGCGGCTTTGGCAGCTTTCTTCTCTTCGTCGGTAGCGTCGTCTTTCAGACCTCTGGGCTTGCCTTCCTCTTCTGCGTAGAAGCGGAGGTTCTCGAGCAGCAGGACTTCACCCGGCTTGAGAGCGGCAGCCTGTGCGCCGGCCTTCATACAGTCGTCAGCGAACTGAACCTTGACTCCGAGCAGCTCCTCTACACGGTAGATGATGTGTTTCAGAGAGAACTTGTTGTCAACACCCTTCGGACGTCCGAGGTGGGACATAATGATGAGTGAACCGCCTTTCTCGAGCACTTTCTTCAAAGTGGGGATGGCAGCCCTGATGCGGGTGTCGTCGGTAATTTTGAAATTTTCATCCAGAGGAACGTTGAAGTCCACCCTGACAATGGCTCTTTTGCCTGTGAAATCGTAGCTGGAGATGTTTTGCATAATATTGTATGTTTGTTTGTTGTCGAGACGGCAAAGTTATAAATATTTATTGATTAGCGTCAAATCTTCGGGTTGAGGTTGCGGTCGCCCCATCCGTTGTCGATGCGTGCGCTGAACGGCCAGAACTTGTTGTCGCGTATCCACTCGAGAGGATATGCGGCCTGCTCCCTTGAGTAGGGGTGGGTCCAGTTGTCGGCGCTTACCTCGGCGGCGGTGTGCGGAGCCATCCTGACAGGATTGTCTTCCGCGTCAAGTTTACCGGCCTTGATGTCCTTGCATTCTGCGACGATGGCTTTGAGGGCCTCGATGAAGCGGTCCAGCTCTTCAAGGGACTCGCTCTCGGTGGGTTCCACCATCAGGGTCTCGTGTACGGGGAAGCTGAGGGTGGGGGCGTGGAAGCCGAAGTCCATCAGCCTCTTGGCAACGTCGGTGGCGTCGACTCCGTATTCAGCCTTGAAATGACGCAGGTCGATGATGCATTCGTGGGCCACACGGCCGGTGGTGCCGGTGTAGAGGGTGTCCAGCTCGGGCCTCAGCTTGGCAGAGATGTAGTTGGCGTTGAGTATGGCGATCTCGCTTGCCTTGCGCAGTCCTTCTGCGCCCAGCATCTTGATGTATGCGTGGGTTATGGGGAAGAGCATTGCGGAGCCGAAAGGTGCCGCCGAAACTGCCGTCATACCTTTGCCGCCGCACTGCGGAACTACGGGATGGCCGGGCAGATAGGGCTTGAGGGCCTCTGTGCAGCAGATCGGGCCGACTCCGGGACCGCCGCCGCCGTGAGGCATCGCGAAGGTCTTGTGCAGGTTGAGGTGGCATACGTCAGCTCCTATGGTGCCGGGGTTGGTAAGGCCTACCTGGGCGTTCATATTGGCTCCGTCCATATATACGAGGCCACCGCCGTCGTGGACTGCAGCCACGATCTCGCGGATGCGGGCTTCGAAAACTCCGTGGGTCGAAGGATAGGTGATCATTATGCCTGCAAGCCTGTCACCGGCCTGGCTGACCTTCTCCTTGAGTTCCTCGACATTGATGTTGCCGTTGTCGTCGCAGCTCACCAGTGAGATGTTGAAGCCGGCCATAGCTGCGGATGCAGGGTTGGTGCCGTGTGCGGAGGTCGGGAGCAGCATAATGTCGCGGCCGTCCTGTCCGTTGGCGTGGAGGTAGCCGCGGATAGTCATAAGGCCTGCGTATTCGCCTGCGGCGCCGCTGTTCGGCTGGAGGGAGCAGGCGTCGAAGCCGGTGATCACTGCCAGGTCTCTCTCGAGGTCGGCGATCAGGGTCATAGTGCCTTTGGCCTGGGCCAGAGGTGCGAAAGGATGGACGTTCCCGAATTCAGACCAGCTCAGAGGCAGCATCTCGGTGGCGGCATTGAGCTTCATAGTGCAGGATCCGAGCGGGATCATACTGTGGGTGAGGGAGATGTCGCGGCGTTCGAGTTTCTTGATGTAACGCATCATCTCGGTCTCGCAGTGGTATGAGTTGAAGACGGGCTCGGTGAGTATCGGGGTTTCGCGGGCCATAAACTGAGGGCAGGCGGGCTCGGCGTGGACTGCCGACACGCTGCTGAAGATCTCACGCAGCTTGGCGGCCTCCTGCTCTGAAGACAATTCGTCGAAGCTGATGCGGATATGTCCGTCTTCGGTGTAGCAGAAGTTGTAGCCGGACTCAACCGCACGGGCGCTTATGGCCTCGAAGTTCGGGGCTATTACCTCGATGGTGTCGAAGAAGCGGTCGGTGACGATGCGGTAGCCGCTCTTGACGAGTTTGGCGGCGAAGTCGCTGGCGAAGCCGTGGACCTTCATCGCAATCTCGCGGAGACCTTTCGGACCGTGCCATACTGCATACATACCGGTCATAATGGCCATCAGGGCAGTGGCTGTGCAGATGTTCGAGGTGGCTTTGTCGCGCTTGATATGCTGTTCGCGGGTCTGGAGGGCGAGGCGGTAGCCTTTGTTGCCGAGACGGTCCACTGACGCACCGATGATGCGGCCGGGGAGGCTGCGCTTGAATTCGTCGCGGGTGGCCATAAAACCTGCGGTGGGGCCGCCGAAGCCCATCGGAAGGCCGAAGCGCTGGGCTGAACCGACAGCTACGTCAGCTCCCCAGGCGGCCGGCTCCTTGATGAGAGTCAGCGCGAGCAGGTCGCAGTACGCTGTCACGAGCACGTCGTTTGAGTGGGCTGCGGCGCAGAATTCACTGTAATCGCGGATTTCTCCGTCTGCTGCGGGATACTGGACTATGGCGCCGAAGAAACGGTCGCTCAGGTTCACCTTGCGGAAATCACCGGTGACCACGTGGATGCCGAGCGGATTGGCGCGGGTCTGCAGCACCGAGAGCACCTGGGGGAAGATGTCCTCGTCGACGAACAGCTTGTCATAGCCCGACTGCACCATACTGCGGCTGCGCAGGTTGAACATCATCCTCATAGCCTCGGCAGCTGCCGTGGCGTCGTCCAGCATCGAACAGTTGGAGAGGGGGAAGCCGGTCAGGGAGGAGATCATTGTCTGGAAGACGATGAGCGCCTCGAGCCTTCCCTGCGAAATCTCGGACTGATAGGGAGTGTATGAAGTGTACCAGCTGGGATTCTCAAAAATGTTGCGGATGATCACGGAGGGTGAAGCAGTTCCGTAGAACCCCATACCTATCATCGAGCGGAAAGGCTTGTTCTTCGCGGCGATCTCCTTCAGCGATGTCAGATATTCAGCTTCACTGACGGCAGGGGCCAGATTCAGCGGCTTGTCGAGCCTGATATCCGCCGGCACTGTCTGGCTGATAAGTTCATCGAGCGATTCCACTCCTATGGCGTCGAGCATCTCCTTTACCTGGAAATCCCGGGGGCCGTTGTGTCTGTATGCAAAATCCTGATACATATATGTTTTTGTTTATTAATGTTTAAGATATCTCCACTGGTCAAGGTCAAGCCTTATGAAAATGAATAGCAGTATGGTGAATGCCAGCAGCGAGGATCCTCCGTAGCTCAGGAAGGGCAGGGGGATGCCTATCACCGGCATAAGTCCGATAGTCATACAGATGTTGATGAGAATGTGCATCAGCAGGCAGCACGCGACGCAGTAGCCGTAGATGCGGGTGAAATTGTCGGCGTTCTGCTCGGCCTTGTTGATGATGCGCATCAGCAGCAGGAAGTACAGGACCAGGACGGCCATAGAGCCGACGAAGCCCCACTCTTCCCCGATGGTGCAGAAGATGAAGTCGGTGGTCTGCTCGGGAACGAAGTCGAAGCGGGTCTGCGTCCCCTGCATATATCCTTTGCCGAACAGGCCGCCGGAGCCGATGGCGATGAGCGACTGATGGACGTTGTAGCCTACGCCCTTGGGGTCGTCCTTCATACCCAGCAGCACCTCGATGCGGGCTCTCTGGTGGTCCTGGAGCACATTGTTGAAAATGAACTGGACGGAGAATATGAAGCCCGTGAACAGGAGGTAGAAGATGAGCAGGTTGCGCATAAATTTGTCCTTGGTGCGCAGCAGCAGACCCTTCACAAGCACGAAGACGGATGCGGCGCAGCAGACGATGGCAATCCATATCTCTGCAGGGAAAGGGTTTTTGGCCGCTATGGATTCGACGGCGAGGAGCTTAGGCAGGAAGGCCAGCAGCGTGATAACGACGGCAGTGATGATGGAGCCTGAGAGGACATTCTTGTTCCTTATGAAATAAATCAGCAGGAAGGTACCCGTCAGCACCAGCATAGCCACGAAGGGCGAGAAGACCAGCCCCAGTATGAATTCGAGGATGGCGAACAGGCCAGCCAGCAGGAACCAGCCGCTCATACCTTCCCGGTAGAACACCAGGAAGAAGCCGATGTAGACCAGCATCGAGCCGGTCTCCTTTTCCATCAGGATCAGCAGCATAGGCAGGCCGATGGTGGCCAGCGCCTTGATCCAGCAGTTTGTGTGCTTGAACACATAGCC
>JAGCZI010000220.1 GCA_017960085.1 Bacteroidales bacterium | reverse complement strand
AGTTCCGGGTCGTAGAGGTCATCCACGCCGTAGTGTGCGGCCGTGCTCTGCTTGATCTGCATCAGGCCCTGCGCTGAGCCGGACTGAGTGCCCATATAGTAATGGGACTCCTGCCAGGCAAGCGAAGACACCAGCACCCAGTCAAGGCCAGCAAAGGCGCTGTAGCGCTTTATTATGTCATCGTACGGAGACAGCACGTGGGAACCGGCTCCTAGCATATAATCGATGTTGTATGAACGGAAGAAGCGGTTTACCATAAGGGAATATGTCCTGGAATCCTTGAAGGAATTAAGCCAGAAATTGAAAGAATTGAGAAGGGACGCATTCTCACGCTGCACCGCGGCGTACAGCTTGCCTCTCAGGGGCACGCTGAGCATCGCCTCCTGGCTGAATTGCAGCGCTGATGTGGAATCGTCATCCCAGTCGAAGACAATCAGATCTATGTCTCCGCGGGCAAGGCTGTCCCAAACTGATTTGTCAGCGTAGCGGGCGAAGGAAATGTCCTCGCCGTTGTCGTCGGCATAATAGTTCAGCAGTTCATAGCAGAATCCGACAGCCTTGCTGCCCGCAGAGGCTATGCTGCTCTCTATCGCGATGCAGCAGCGAAGGCCGTCGTCGCCGTCCTCAACTCCGTCCTCGCTTCTTCCGTTGCCGGACTGGATGACGACATAGATGAGCCCCAGCGCAAGTACCGAGACAATAATCCTGAATAACGCTGTCTTGTAGAACTCCATCTATTTCACATAAAACGGCCAGGTGATGCCGAATTTGAATGCTGTGGCGGGACGGATATAATTGGCTGCACTGAAATAGCCCCTCTCGGGGAATCCGTCGAGCGCGTCTGTATATTTCACGAAAATGCTTGCAGTCTTCCACTGCGCATTTATGAAGAAGTCTATGTAGGGGTTGTTACCCCACTCGTAGGTTCGCTGGTTATAGAACACGCCCAGATCGGGACTGAAACTCTGTATGTAGTATTTGGTATAGAACACCGCATTCGCACCTATCTGCACCTCAAGGACGTTTTTCACGATGGGAAACTGGACATAGTACCTCAGGTTGGCAGTAAGGGTGGGCAACGGCAGGACTTTATCGTCAGACGTCATCTGATACAGCAGCTTATGGTCGAAATGGAAGGCCCACAGGCGGACGTTCTGTTCGAGCGAAGCGGCCAGGGTGTGCACGGGCGAAGTGAACTGCCGCACTACGGAGGTAGAGTCGTAATACACCATATTGTCGATCAGCGCGTAGCCGACAGATGCCTTTGTTTGGGTATGCGGTATTTCAATGGATGCCTCGAACTTGGTCTTTGATGTCTTGGAAAAACTGTTGTTCCAGTGGTGGTGGTTGAAGTATATGTTCTTCTCATAGTAGCCGGGCTCCTGGAGCCTGGTCTCACCGTGAAGCTTCAGATGTATCCCTTTGGGGATGGGATAGATGGACAGGGCCAGGTTCGCTGCCAGTTCGAAGTCGCCGAGATAGTAACCCGAGGTGTACAGCCTTCCGAATGCGTCCCAGTTGATGTAGCGTTTCAGCATACCCTGTGCCTTGCCGTAGAAGTAAGTGTTGTGGCTCGTCTCGTTGCGGTTGCCCTTGACGTAATATTCGGGTTTGAAACCGTAATAGCTCAATATCTGGTAACCCACTCCGCCGGTGACTTTCGACAGCAGCGCGTCGTTCGAGAACGGCTGGAGGGTCAGGAAGACCTTGTTGTCGATGCTTCGGACGCTTACAGAGTCGAAACTTGCCGTATTGTCAAGATTGAACTGGTCGAAATAGAAACTGCGCCCTACCTTGTCGGAGGTCGATATTTCATCGGTATAGACCTTTGAATACTTCGAGAATTCAAAACTATGGCCCACATAAGCCGCAGTGCCTTCGCCCAGCGCCAGTTCGTCCTTGTCCTTGCGAAGGAAGTTCATAGGTATAGAGAGGCTCTGGGTGATGAAAACCGTCCTGCGCTTGTAGAGATTCTCGGCTTTCTGGAGATTGACGGGGATGGCCTTGGTGTCGATGGTGGTATCCCTCACCCACATCACGTCGGACACACCTCCGTTCTCGCTGTTCTTGACTCTCTGGGCAAGATAGGCTGCGTTCATTTCATATCTCTTGCCTATGTAGTCAAGGCCTATCTCGGACGTGCGCACGTTGGTCTTGCCTCCCGTCAGGTCGCCGGTGCCGCCGAACTGCAGATACTGCAGGGTAAGGTTCAGCGCAGGAGTGATGTTCTGCGTCGAGAGCACCTTCACGCTCGACTCTTCCTTCTGCTTGCTGCTGAAAGGGTTTCCCCAGTAGGCAAGCTCCGTGAAAGGACTCTTGGTGTTATACATCGGCAGCGTTGCCGGCGTGAATGAATAGATCATATACGGGTCGAAGAAAGAAGCTTCCTTGAGCGTTTCCCGCTTGAAATAGTTGGTCCGCTGCAGGGCGGAGCCCATCACACCCAGATATACCGCATCCGCATCGTCCTTGAATGCGGGATTGTCATAGAAATTAGAGTTGGCGGAGGTATCCCTCTCCTGCAGGGTGATGTCATTTGTGTACGGACTGTGCGTCCAAATGAGCATCTGCTTGTAGTACAGGGAATCCGGCACGACGAAGGTCTCCAGCAGACGCGGAGTGTTGCGTATGACGCTGTCCCGGTAGTCCTGTTTGTTTTTCCGTATCGCACGCTTGATGTCCTTCGCGTCGGGGAGATTCGAGCCGAGGGACTCGTAATAAACCATCATAAGGGAATCCATCAGCGGCCTCGACAGGGTATCGGTCTTCCAGAAAGAGTTGTAAAGCACGTCAAGCGAATCCCTCAGCAGTTTCGTGGCTATCGAGTCCACCACCGT
>JAGCZI010000219.1 GCA_017960085.1 Bacteroidales bacterium | reverse complement strand
TCGCAGAACCCGGGTGGCTCCGTGGCTCGTGTCTTTCAGACACATCCCACACTCCGCCACGGCGCTGATGCGCCTTGCTATTCCCGTTTACTGCTCCCACGAGCGAAAAGTAATCCGACGGTTATCCTGGTTTGTGACAGGAAATTATTGGATGATGCGGATATTTCCTATCAGGGGGAGTTTCTTGGTTACACCCTTTACAACATTGACGATGCCGATGATGGCCAGGACAAAGATGACGGCGTTCAGAACCCAGGCCACGGTAGGAGAAAGTCTTCCGACAAACCAGCTTACGACACTACAGATGAGAAGGATTAAACCTTGGTTCACATGGAAGCGGGCAAACTTGGAATTCTTGGCGGCTAACAGGGGGATGAAAACGAATATGCCCAGATAGGCCAAAACGCCCATCAGTTTGTTGCTGCTGACATCCTCGGGATCAATCTCTGAAGCGGCCGGCTCAGCAACAGACGGCTCTGCGGCAGTCGACTCGGCGGCAGGAGCATCTTCCGGTGCGGCTTCTTCCGGCGCGGCTTCGGCTACGGGATCAGCCTTGTGCTCCTCGATGGCAGCCGAGATGCCTTCCCTCATCTTCGAACCGACATTGGAGAAGCGGAGTTCCTTTCCATCTTTCAGCGTGATGGTGAAACCGCTGACTCCATATTTGGCATAACTGTCAATTTCTGAGGTATTGATGACCCAGCCCTGGTCTATCATGGCCATAGGGTTATCCGGCAGCCAATACACCTTTCCGGTGGTAAAAGCCAACCTTCCGTTGGAGGAATTGATTCTGGTGTAATTGTAGGCAGGTTTGAAGCATTCCTGAATGTCAGGTTCCACTTCCGACTGATCGAAAACAAGAGGCAGCTGTTCCATAACTGTAACTGATTTATTTAAATTATTACCAGTTAAATTTACGCATTTTTCTGCACCAACCCAAATTTTGGCTTCGCCACAATCCCGGCGCAGAAAGTCTTTTTCCGGCGACAATATGAAAAAATGCGCCTGAGGTTCATTCCATGGCAGAAGGATTTCCTAAATTAGCGATATGAAAAGACTCGCCATTATTATTTCCTTGCTGGTGCTGACAGTCTGCTCCTGCTCCAGAAAACCCGCGGCTATGAGCGGGAACCCATTGTTCGAAGGCTGGTATGCCGATCCTGAAGGAATTGTGTTCGGAAACGAATGCTGGATTTACCCTACCTGGTCACAGCCTTACGACGAGCAGCTGTTTATGGACGCTTTCTCATCGAAGGACCTTGTGCACTGGACGAAACACGAAAAAGTGATTTCGCAGGAAAACATCTCCTGGCTGCGCAGGGCACTCTGGGCTCCTTCCGTCATAGAAAGAGACGGTGTTTATTTTCTCTATTTCGGAGCAAATGATATGCATCAGAAGGGAGAAGGCGGCATCGGCGTGGCTACAGCCGACAACCCCGCCGGCCCGTTCAGGGACGCCCTCGGACATCCCCTCATCGACGAGGTCATCAACGGAGCACAGCCCATCGACCAGTTTGTGTTCAGGGATGACGACGGAACATACTATATGTACTACGGCGGCTGGCGCCATTGCAATATGGTGCGGCTCGGTGACGACCTGATGAGCATCGTGCCTTTCGACGACGGGGAGACATACAAGGAAATCACCCCGAAAGGATATGTCGAAGGCCCCTTTATGCTCAAGCGCGGGGATACATACTACTTTATGTGGAGCGAAGGCGGCTGGACCGGTCCTGACTATCACGTCGCATACGCAATGTCCGACAGCCCTTTCGGCCCCTTCGAACGCATCGGCACAATCCTCGAGTCAGACCCTGAAGTGGCCACAGGCGCGGGGCACCATTCCGTAATCAAGGGCCGCGGCAAGGATGAGTACTATATAATATATCACCGCCACCCTCTCGGAGCCACCGACGGCAACGACAGGGTCACCTGCATCGAAAGGCTCTGCTTCGACAAGGATGGCAGAATCCTGCCCGTGAAAATCACTTTCGAAGGAGTCCCCGCCACCCGCCTGTAGATACAGCGGCACGTGAGATATGCATATTGTTCACCTGCCTGTAGTCACTGCCTCGTGCGAGATGCGCATAATGTTCTCCCGCCGGTATGGGAAAAGATATTCTCTGCTGGCAAGCGAGCCCACCCCAAGCTCGCGCAGTCCCGGCGGGAAATATCTTTTTTCTCCCCTTACCAGCCCGCTCGCTCATTTTCTCCGCATATAATGACATTATCCCGGTAAAAACTCATTTTATGCAGCTGTATTTCTGAAAAATCAGGGTTTTTGCCCGCATGGTATGAGGAAATGCGCAGTACAGTCATATTATGCGCTTGAGCATTTTTCTTCCCGGGGTGTCTGGATGGCGAATGGGTTTTCCTCGGACGACAGCAGGAACCCCTCCAGTGCTCCTGCTGTCAGACGGATGGCGAATGGGAGCGGAAAGCGGACTAAACGGCGGAAAGCATCGGGAAGCAGTTGAATCGGCTGGCAGCTCCGGCGGGAAAAATGCATATCTTTGTATGCATAACATCTTAATACCACATGAAACACTATCTTGCTCTTTTCATTCTTCTGGCGCTGGCTGCGTGCACGCCGAAGGCAGCAGTCTCAGAATATCTCGCGGAGCCTGTGGACAAGAGCCAGCAGACTCGCGTGCTGATTACAACCGACCTGGAGGTCGACGATATGAACGGACTTATCCTGAGCCTGATGTATGCCGACCAGTATGACATCGCCGGCATTGTCTGGACTGCCGGAATGTACCACTTCAACGGCGACGGAGGTCTGCACACTCTCGGCCAGATCACTCCGAACTTCCGCTGCAACGCCCAGCACTGCGAGCACCGCGTCAAGACTGCAGCCGACCTTACTGAATACCGGCCCGTCGACCCTACCTGGCTGCCGCGCATCCTGGACTGCTACGAGGCAGACTATGCTCTGATGAGCAAGAATAACCCCAACTATCCCACTCCCGAATACATCCGAAGCATCACCAAGGTGGGCAACATCGAGTTCGAAGGCGACTACCGTTTCGAGACGGAAGGATCCAACTTTATAATGCAGCTTATCCTGGACAATGACCCGCGCCCTCTCATCATCCAGCACTGGGGCGGCATAAACACCACCGTCCGCGCGCTCTACAGTATCTATGAGCGCTATCACGGCACTCCCGAGTGGGACCGCATCCTCAAGAAGGTGACTGACAAGGTACGCATCGGAGGCAGCGGCGAAGACAACTGCCGCGCCGACAGCAAGATTGACCAGATGTTCCCGGGCCTGCAGAACGGAGGCTACGGCCTCGGCGGCTTCTTCAGCTACGGCACGTTCTTTTCCGCCAGTGACTCTCCTCGCCGTGCGGCCGAAGAGCTCCAGCCCTATATGCACGCTCCCTGGAACCTAGAGGCATACAAACGCAACCACGGCAAGCTCCCCGAGCAGATATGGCTTATGGCCGAAGGCCGGGCAGTCTATGGAGAGCCGCTCATCTACAACTACGGGCTTATCGACTATATGGACTGGGGGCTTTCCGCCGAGTTGGGATGGGGCCCTGAGAGCCTGAAGGGCTACCCGCGCGCCAACTACGAGCCGTACTCGTGGGCATTCTGCCAGTTCGGCTGCGCCGGTTTCATCGACATCGGCCTTCGCAGCGACGTCAACAACCGGGGCAACAACCATTACACCATAGTGATGTGGGAAGAACTTGCAGCCCGCGCCGACTGGGCCATCTGTGAGCCTGAGGACTGCAACCACGCCCCGATAGTTGACGGCGGGCAGCTGGACTTCACGGCAGCGCCCGGCCAGACAGTTGAGCTGAGCGGCTCAGCCAAAGATCCGGACGGCGACCGGCTGGCAGCACAATGGTACGTCCCGGCAGCTTCCTGCACATACAAGCAGGGCAAGGCCGAGGGCCTCAGCGTCTCTGTCAGCAAAACCTGGAACGCTGCTTTCACCGTGCCGGCCGATGCCGAAAAAGGTGACAGACTGGTTGTGAACCTCGAGGTGCGGGATGACGCCGAACGGCCTATGACCCGCTTCGCCCAGTATGTGATTACGGTGGAATAGCCGCCGCGCCGCCCATGCGGAACAATCCCTACTCCCGGCTGTAAACCAGTATTTTCACAAGGTCTTGCGGGCCGAAGCTATCCTCGTTTCCAGCTAAGCCGCCGCAAAGGGAGTGCTTTGAGGCGAAGGCTTTGTAGTCGGCCCATTCCAACGGTTTCCGCTTCTGGGAAATATCACCTTCCAGCGGGTCCCAGTCGCGGATATCGTTGTAATGGCGCAGTTTGTGGTAGTCCTCCTCGCTGAGCTGCCCGAAGGCGGAGAAATCAG
>JAGCZI010000218.1 GCA_017960085.1 Bacteroidales bacterium | reverse complement strand
TCCATCGGTGTGTTCCTCAGGGACTTGTCAGGATTCTTCCTGTCCAGGCTGATCGATCCGTCTTTCTCATAAGGGTTAGAAAGCCAGTATATGGTGCCTTTGTAAGTGCCGTCCGACTGCTTGGTGACCTCTACTCTATATGAATCTTTTCCCTGTGTGGAAAAATACTTTCCGATTATGTTGTCTGCCTTGTCATTCTGTCCGTTCGCGAAGAGGGAAACAAGAAGTGCGCAGAGCGCAAACATTATTTTCTTCATATTGTCGGGTTTTAATAATTTACACTATCAGATCTTCAACTTTGATTTTGGGCACGTAATGTACGCCTTCCTTGCGGTAGTATGCCAGCGGGTCGCCTGCATTGCAGGGCATCAGGAAGATGCGCTCGGCCGGCTTTCCTATGCCAAGGACTGCGAGGGGCTTCATCTGCAAGGATAGTGCCGCCTGAACGGCGTCGGCTTTGAAATTGAGGATGAAGATGCCGCCGAGACCCATTTCGGTCGCCTTGAGGAGAATGCTCTGGGCGGCGATGCCAAGGTCCATATCGACGATGCGGTTCTCCTCGACGGTGGAGCATATCACGATGTACGCCGACGGTTCCTCGCCGGGATGAGGCAGGTGTTCTTCGGGAAGGGCTGCACCGAGTTTGACGAGGGGATGGACTTTCGCGGTTTCATCTCCGGTCACAAGCCGGAAGCGCAGCGGCTGGGCGTTCATACCTGAAGCCACCCACGTCGCAGTCTTCACCATTTCGAGCAACTGCCCGCGGTCCACTTCAACGGAGCGGTCATAGCCCCTGAAACTGCGGTTGCGCTTGAGCAGCGACTCCAGACTGGCGCCGCGTTTCACTACTACTTTGCGTTTCTGCTGCAGTTCCTCAACTCTTTTTTCAAGATAATTGTCTGCCATACGAGCGCAAAGATAGCGATTATTTCATTTCCCGTTTCAGACGGACCGAATGCAGCAGGATGCCGGCCCCGAACAGGAAGAGAGGGATGCAGAGCACCTGCGCGGTGTGGAGGGAGAACTGGCCGAAATCGACATTCCTGGTTGATTCCTTGACAAACTCCGTCAGGAAGCGGACCAGCGCCACTGCCATCATCGACAGGCCGGCTATGAAACCTGTCGGCAGGCTGTTGCCGCGCTTCTTGTAGAGCCATATCATCAGGATTCCCATCAAAAGGAAGACAGCCGCCTCGTAGAGCTGGACTGGATGCCGGGCCAGCATATCCCCGGTACGCTCGAAAATCACCCCCCAGGGCAGACTTGCCGGAGTTCCAACGAGCTCAGAATTACAGAAATTGCCGATACGCACCGGCACGCAGGCGATGATTCCGCACGGCATGAACCTGTCCATCAGCCAGAGGAACGAAATGCCGTGGCGACGGCCGGTTGTCATCGAGAAAACCCAGATTGCCAGGAATATTCCAATGGCGGCGCCGAAGCTCGAGAAGCCGCCGAAACTGCCGGTGGAATAGAAAAGACGATTGCCCAGCTTTCCGCCAAGATAGAAGCCGACCAGCACCCAGAAGATCAGCGGCACATAGACCTCTGAGCCCACGCCTTCCCTGCGGGCCACCCATCTTGCGAAGAACCACCCCCACAGTATGCTGCACACGAATAGCAAGGAATACCAGCGGATATCTTCTCCTGCGATGCTGAAGGCTACCGGATCAAGGCCCCAGTCAATGGTAAAAAAACTCATTCTTAGCTAAAAACCTGCAACAAAGATAGATTTTTTATTGCCCGTAATGTAAATATTTACTAACTTTGGGCGAATATATAGAATTTATTATAAATAAGATATGAAAAAGACAGTTCTTTACACAATCCTCTTTTTCCTGGCTACGGCCACAATCCTCGTCCATACCACAGCCTGCGAGGAAGACGATGCCCCGGTAACGTTGAAATTAGTTCCACTCGGTAATGGCAAGTACGCTATCGACCAGGACGGAGATGCTGTGATTCAGTTCAAAGGCCACAGTTCCAACCCCGAAGTCAAAAGTGTTGAATATTCTGTATCTGCGGTAGCAGGCTCGCCTTCTTCTTCAAAGGCCGTTGCAGCAGGTACCGTCCAGGTCATTTCCAACGGCACTGACTGCACTGTCTTTTTCCACGCCAACGACCCTGCGACTTTCGCAGGTGCTACGATCACTGTTGCTGCCACCAAGGTCATCTACCGTGACGGCCATGTAGGACTGTTCCTTTCCCAGGCTGCTTCGTCGACTGCTACCGTTTTCATCCAGCCTCTCCCAGTTAACCCCGGAGACCCGGAAGATGAAGGAGATGATGAGGATGACGACGACGAATACGACGAGGAAAAGACTGGTCTGGATCTTGCCGCATCCCTTGACGAAAATACTCTCTTCTATGACGGAGTTGTTCTCCTGGCTGGCGGCAGCGATGGTGGTTACTTATGCTGGCATCCGTACTATGGCGGTAGCGAAGAAATATCACATTATACAATTCATACTTTGAGAGATGGCAATGGGGTTGAAATCGTCGTCACTCCATCTATGTTCGGAAAAGAATATGATATGCTGAATCAAGTGCCCTTGACCAAAATGGGTATGCTTGTCGAAATGTATTTCTTGACACTTATGGACCCGACACAGCCACAGTCCGAGACAAATCCTCAGTTTGTCTATGGTACATTACCTGATCATACTGACTTTGAGATAGAAGAGGCGTTAGCCAGGTGCGACCAGGACACCAGTGACGACAGTATCACTTTCATTGGCTATATGAGAGCTACAGACGGTTCAGAATTCTACTGCAATCTGAGAGTTCCAAGGGGATAATTAAAAAATAGATAGAGCGTAACAAAAAGACAAACGCAGCGTTTTGCGTTTGTCTTTTTTATTTCCGTCGCTTTGCGACGCAGGGGCCCGGGGGCAGAGCCCCCGTAGAGACGGTGCCCAAGGGCACAAAAAAAAGATAAACGCGGTTTCGAGTTTATCTTTTTTTTCGTGCCCAGAACAAGACTCGAACTTGCACGGACTAATGCGTCCACTACCC
>JAGCZI010000217.1 GCA_017960085.1 Bacteroidales bacterium | reverse complement strand
GGCGATAAAGCGGATTAGCGGTGGCAGCATCAGCTGCTAGCGGAGGCCGTGCGGGCAGGTAAGTGCTGATAGCAGGCCGGAGCGGCGGGGTTTGGGGCGGAGCCCCAGTAACTCTTCGGGAGCGACGCTGTCTGAGCAACGTTAGACGTGGGCTGAAAGCCCGCGGCTAAAAGTGCGAGTTCGTCGCGACAGGCGGACGCAGCGCGAGCCGCCGCCCTCGCGTTTTTGTGCCCTTTCCGCCTCTGTCCTCTCGCTCTTCGCGTATCTGGTTTCTCGGTTTCGTGATAGATCCGTCCCCGAAACCGGGTAATTTGGGGACCTGCGCAGAAAACTCATTTCTTCCTGGACTTGGGAAGCGGAAGGGCCGGAAGCGTGGCCTTGATGAGGGCAGCGAGGTAGTCGCTGTCGTCGATGTCGTTGATGTAGAAATGGTCCTTGGCGCCGGGATACGGAGGGCGCAGCTCCAGTTCGCGCAGCACGTTCCTGCCAGGTTCTGTAACCTTGACGTAAAGGTTATTGTCGCAGATAAGTCCGAAAAGGATGCCGTTGCAATAGATACAGTAGTCGCCCATCATCTTCTTGACGTCAATGATTCCCGCGCCCGAGCATTGGTCGCAGATATACTGTACAAGATCGGAATTACTGGCCATGGTTCTTCGTCGCAATTGAAACATCGCACATCTCAGAGTCCGGTCCACAGGATGCAATCAGGGGTCTCATTATTCTCACCGAATGTTCAAATAAAGATAAGTTTTTTTTCCTAACTTTATCATAAATAATCTGGACTATGGATATGCCGTTTGACAATGATAATAGAATTACGCCCGATTATATTTCAAAACTTACCGACGGGGAAATCTTTGTATTCGGCAGCAACCTTGGCGGAATGCACGGCGGCGGTGCGGCGAGGATAGCTCTTGAAAAGTTCGGGGCTGTCTGGGGTCAGGGGGTCGGGCTGCAGGGCCAGAGCTACGCCATCCCGACTATGCAGGGCGGAGTGGAGACCATCAAGCCTTACGTCGACGATTTTATTGAGTTCGCCAGGACGCATCCCGGGATGCGCTTCCTCGTGACCCGTATCGGCTGCGGCATCGCCGGCTTCACTGACGCAGAAATCGCCCCTCTTTTCATGGATGCAGTCACCGTCAGCAACATCTGCCTCCCCGACACCTTCTGGAACGAATTAACTCATTAAAGTCGTAATAAAAGGCAGCTGGCGCGACTGACACGCATCCGGGAATGTGCTTGCGACACAGTTGTATAACTCGTTTATTATTGTTAGATTTGTAGAGTCAAACCCACAATTGAAACCTGAGACAAACCAACAACACTTAATACCTATGAAAAAAATCTTTCTGACCCTATCCCTAGTAGCTACCGTTTGCCTTATGGCTTCTTGCTCCGGTGGCGGTATATCAAACATCGTCGGCACGTGGGGCCTTACCCAGTACAGTTGGGAAGAGTATCTCAATGGAGAACTTATGGATTCTGAAAGCGCCACTTTCGATCCTGCAAATCCCCAATCGGACTATGATATGAAATTGGATATCAGCCATATCGATGGCAATGACTACCTGTTCACATCATACGAGTGGAACCCGAAAAAAAGTGACTGGAAACAGATTACTTCTCTGACAGTGACCATCGAAAACAATAAGGCTACGTATGAAGGCGAAACTGTTACGTTCATCGTTTCCGGCAACACTCTTACCATTACTTCCGAAGCGACCGAGGAAGACGAGGACGGAACCTGGGTATATCGTGACAAGAATGTCTACAAGAGGCTGAGCTCACCGGATCCCGCTCCGACTGATGTTCCGCAGGGTGGCGGCGGTCTTCTCTAGACTCCTCCCCGCATAAGGAAACCCCCTCTGAGGCTGACGCCCGAGGGGGTTTTCTTTTATACGCAACTGACGGTTCAAGGCTTCTCAAGGAGTCTGTATCCGTCATTGCCGAGTATCAGGACATCAAAGCCCAGCGGAACTCGCGCATAGAGTGTCGCCACCGGGTAGATGTCAAGGCTGTTGCAGTGTGAGCAAGAGGGCATCCGGAACATCAGGCCTTCTTCGCAAAGCAGATAGAAGGAATCCTGTATGGCGTCGAACGCCAGAGCCACGGGCACGCCGTGAAGATTGAGGGGTCTCCCCTGCCTTGTATAATTCAAAAGGCGCTCGCTCCATACGCTGCCGCTTCCTGAAGCGGTAAATGCCGCAGGGCGTCCGTCAGGAGTGAGGCCGGCTACCATCACGCTTCCGCCTCCCGCAGCCACGGCGCGCAGATCCATCTGCGGATAGAAACCAGAGTATTGTCCGTTGAAGTCGAAGCTCTTCCACACGAAACCGTTTTCAGAGCTGATGATCTCTCCTGCATCGGTGACGGCCCACAGTGTCGTCTCGTCTGAGGCTATGGCCCGCAGCCGTCCGGCCAGCGGAGGCTCGATGTGAGCGACGACTACGCCTGTCTCGTGTACCATCAGGATCTCTTTCCCGACGGTGTCGATGCCATAATACCAGCCGTCAAGTTCAGCCAGCGAGATGATGGGAACATCCAGGCTGACTGTATCCAGGACATTGCCGTCGGCGTCAAGATGAGCGAACACCTCTCCCACTGCCACAAAACCGGCAGAATCGGGGACTGCTGCATATAAACGGACTTCCTGCCCTCTGGCGGCGCTTATGCCGCACAGGAGCAGGAAGCTCGTAAATATGGTCCGCAGATAATTCATTATTTCAGTCCGCTGCTTGTTATCTTAAAGTCGTCAAATGCGGCCTTGAGCGGAGCGGGTGTCGGCATCTGCATTGCAGCGCCTCCAAACCCTCTGCCCATCTGCATCATTACGCCATCGCAGCAGATAAGGCCGGCTTGCACATCTTTAAGCACAATCTGTGCCGAACCGGCTTCGGTGAATTTCTTGCCGTCTACTGAATAGAAAGCGGTGTAGTTGTCACCCTTCTTCACGAGGCGGAGCCAGATGACGTTGTTGGCGCCGATGATGCCTTCCATAGGCACGCGTACGGCTGCCTTCTGGGCTCCGTTCTCTTCTACTACCAGCTGAAGCTGTCCGGCTGCGGGAGCTGCGGCAGCGTTCGGATCAGGACGGCGCATAGCCATTGCAGCGCCATAGGCGAACTTGACGAAGTTGTCATCGTCCTGATAAGCCACGAGGCCTGCGTTCTGTGCCGGAGCTGCCGGAGCTGAAAGGCAGGTCAGCTTGGTATCTACGGTCCAGTCTGCATTGGCTTCCTGGAGCAGGATGTTCTGAGCGTCATTGCCCGCGCCGGCGATGTCGCCCTTGGCGCTGGTCAGCACGATTGAACCGGGACGCTCAGACAGTGACCAGAGGGCGGGATTCTCGCGAACCCAGTTCCACTGGCTGCCGAGAGCGGCTTTCTGGAAGGTGTCAGAAACGCCCTTGGTTCCGAAGCCTACAGCGATTTCGCGGCTGTCGCCGGTGTTTTCATCAGCCAGAGTGATGACTGCTGTGCCGGGAACGGCAGCTGCCTGTTTCACGTTGACGGCAATTGCAGGGTCTTTGGCAACGGCTTCTACGACAGGGGCCTTACCAGCCTTGAGCACGTAGCTGAGCTGGGCGGCATCTCCGGCTTTGACGGCCTTGCCGCCGACCTTGAGGCTTGCCAGAGACATCTCGGGCATAACCTTAATGGCGAATGAGTCTTCTTTGGTCACGCCGCCTACAGTTGCTGTGCAGGTGATGGTGGCAACACCCATAGAACGGGCGGTGATGGTACCGTCGGCGGCTACAGAAGCCACTGAAGGATTGCTGCTGCGCCAGGTGCCGCGGGCAGTGGTGTCGAAGCTGTCGTCGTTGAGGCAGGCTGAGAAGCTGGCGTGGGCTGTCTCGCCGATGCGAAGAATATTGGCATCGGTGCTTGCCCAGAGAGTCTTGAGCTTGAGGTCCAGAGTGCCTGACATCGGGACTACGATGATATTGCGGATATCCTCGGATGAAGAACCCACCATAAACATATATTTGCCCTGGTCGTAGGTCATTCGCTCGGCTTCCATATCCCAGAACCAGAGGTCTGCGCAATTGATGTCGATGCTGACGGTGCGGGTCTGGCCGCGGGGGATAGTGACGCGCTTGAATCCTTTAAGACGTTTGGCCGGACGCTCGAGGGCTGCAGGGCTTTCAGGAGTAGCCACATATATCTGGACAACCTCGTCGGCGCTGTATTTGCCGGTGTTGGTCACGTCTACGCTGAGAGTAATCACGTCGTTAGGGGTTATCGCAGTCTTACTGATGCGGAAATTGTCATACTTGAAGGTGGTGTAGCTCAGACCGTAGCCGAACGGATATGACACCTCGCGGTTGAAGTACCACAGGGTACGGCCGACATTGCCGGAGCTGCGGCGCAGGTTGTAGTCGGTGATGGCCGGAAGGTCCTTCACTGTCTTGAACCAGGTGGCGTTGAGCTTGCCGCCCGGAGAAACTTCGCCGAAGAGGATGCGGGGAACAGCCTCGCCCTGCGCCATACCGTTGTAGCCTGTCCAGATGATTGACGGGATGTTGGCCAGGTGGCAGAACTCTTCGACCTCTACGCAACCGAGGGTCTGCATATAGACGATGGTGCGGGGATTGACTGCAGCGACAGCCTTGATGAGAGAAAGCTGGTTGCCGGGGAGATTGAGGGTCAGACGGTCGGCCTCTTCGGTAGCGGTGTTCTCGTCGGTACCGACAAACAGTACGACTACGTCAGCCTTGCGGGCCATCTCGATGGTAGCCTCGTCGATCGGAGCGTCCTGGGGAGCCTTGTAGACGAGATATACGGTCTGGGGACCGTTGTAGCCAAGCTTGAGGGCGTTTGTCTTCATAGGCATGCTGGCGCCGTAAACGCCGCCCACGCGTGCACCTGAAGACTTGGTGGCCTCGATGCGGCCGATCAGGTTGCCGTCAGGACCGCCGACGCGGATCTCCACGATACCGCCCTCGGTGGGGATGTTGAGACCTACGGTGATGTTCTCGATGTTGGTGATGTCCACATTGTCGTATGCAGTCCAGGTGCCGTCATCGATGCTGCGGACCTGTTCCTCTGTACCCATACCTGAGCCTACGGTGATGCCTTCGGCTGAAGCGGTGTACTTGGTGGCGTCATAGCGGGTCACTGAGCCGTCGGTCTTCTCGATCTCGAAGTATGCGATGTAGAGCAGGTTGCTCTTGCTCTTGATGTCGCCGCCGGTGGCGAGCATAACATCTACGTTATAGCCTTTGTTCTTGAGCCATTTGGTGATTCCTGCATAGGGTGAGATCATCGAAGTTGCCTCGGGACGTCCTGAGTACGGGCCGAGTTCCACGTCGTCTGCCTGCGGGCCGATGAGGGCGATGCTTTTGATCTTGGATGCATCGATAGGCAGTGCCTGGTTGTCGTTCTTCAGCAGGACGGGGGTGCGTACTGCAAGTTCGGCTGCGAGGGCCTGGTTGGCAGGTGAGTTCACCCGTGACGGCTCGAACTTGGTGTAAGGCACCATCTGCTCGGGATCGAACTCGCCTGTGCGCATACGGATGGTGAACATATTGATGAGGGCGCGGTCGATCTCGGCCATCGGGAGGATGCCTTGTTCGTAGGCGCTGATGGCATATCTCTGGTATACGCTTCCGCAGTCTGAGTCAACTCCTGCGTGGAGTCCGGCGGCAGTGGCCTGCTCGCGGGTATCCACGAAGTAGTGTCCGTCCCAGATGTCCTGGATGGCTGCGCAGTCGCCTGTGACATAGCCTTTCATACCCCAGGTACGGCGGGCCAGGGTGTCGAGATAGAAGACGCTGGCAGATGTCGGCACGTGGTTTACGGCATTGTATGACGACATTATAGAGGGCAGGTTCTCGTCCTCTATGAGGCGTTTGTAAGGATAGGTATAGAACTCGCGCAGGTCGCGGCTGTCCATATTGGAGCTGCTGACGTGGCGGTCGAACTCACTGTTGTTGGCGAAGTAGTGTTTTGCGGTAGGAACGGCCTTGAGATATTTAGGGTCG
>JAGCZI010000004.1 GCA_017960085.1 Bacteroidales bacterium | reverse complement strand
TGGGGTATTCTTTGCCCGGGACGTTGGAGCTGGCCGGCGTAGGTTCGGTGATGAGGCCGATGACCGGTTTCTCCTTGCAGGAAACAAGCACTGACGCAGCAGCGAGCAATGCAATGATTATATGTCTTGTTTTCATCGTGGTCTATTTAAAGATTTTCTGGGCGAACTGATAGAGGCTGCGTCGCCACGAAAGCCACTCGTGGGCAGTCTGAGGCGAGCAGTAATATTCGTTCTTGAGGCCGTTGGCAAGCAGCAGATCGTGCATCTCCTCGATGAGGGTGCCCTCAGCCTCTCCGGTGGTCAGGAACACCAGGTGGAAGGCCTCATTGAAGGCAGCGGCATTTTTGAAGATGCCGTTATATGCGGCCGAGAACTGCTCGGGATCCTTGAAGCCGGGATTGCGGGGATTGAACTCTCCCACCACGATCATTCCGCTGAAGCCGGAAACCCACGAGAAATATTCCTTGTGGCCGAAGGCAAGGTCGTATGCCTGCTTGGCGCCCCAGGACAGGCCGGCGACTGCACGGTGGTCACGGTCGGCGATGGTGCGGAAGCGTTTGTCCACGAAGGGGATGACATCCTCAATCATCATCTTCTCGAAAGCGTCGAAGTTGTCGCTGCTGCCGGGCAGGCTGGCATAGCCGGAGTTCATCACGATGATCATAGGCTCTGCCTTCCCTGCTGCGATGAGGTTGTCGAGGATGATGTCGGCGAAGCCCTGATAGATCCAGCCGGTCTCATCTTCGCCGCCGCCGTGCTGCAGGTAAAGCACGGGATAGCGCTTGCCGGGGTTTTTCTCGTATTCTGCCGGGGTGTATACATACATCCTGCGGTACTGCTGGCAGGCGTCGGACCAGAACCGCACTGAGCGCACGGCTCCTTGCGGCACGTCTTTCTTCGGGAGATAGAAATCGGCGTCGGCAGGGGCTTCGTTAACCTCGACGGCGCTGGCGTAGCGGCTCATACCGAAGAAGGTGTAGGTGGCAGGGTCGGCGAATGACAGGCCGCCGGTGATGAGCGAGTAGTAATGGAAGCCGGGAACGAGGGGAGCCGTAGTTGCTGTCCACACTCCGTTCTCATCTTTGGTCATCGGATAGCGCCCGCCAAGGTCCACTGTGATGGCTTTGGCCTGGGGCGCACGGATGCTCAACGTCACGGAATTGTCGGCATTGATCTGGGGGAATCTGCCGCCGGCGTTGTAGTCTGACGGATGCTGGGCCCACACCATCAGCGGGGCGGCCAGCAATAGAATCAATAGACTTAAGCGTTTCATATTTTTAGTGTCAGGAATAATCATTCTCCGTAGATGTAGCGGTACTGCTCTTCGGTGAGGCAGTCGATGCTGACTCCGAGGGTGGCGAGCTTGCGGCGGGCCACTTCGTCGTCGATAGCCTCGGGGACCTGGATTACCATATCGCCGGGTACGCGGCCGAGCGGGTGGTTCGTGGCTATGTAGCGGGCGCTGAGGGCCTGGATGGCGAAGGACATATCCATAATCTCGGCGGGATGGCCGTCGCCTGCGGCGAGGTTCACCAGACGGCCCTGGGCCAGGATGTAGATGGTGCGGCCGTCGGGCAGCTCGTATGCTTCGATGTCCTTGCGGGCGGGACGGTGGCTGACTGCCATAGCTGCCAGGTCGGGGATGTTCACTTCGCAGTCGAAGTGGCCGGCGTTGCAGCAGATGGCTCCGTCTTTCATTACTCGGAAATCCTCGGCCGTTATGATGTCCTTGCAGCCGGTGACGGTGATGAAGAAGTCGCCGAGAGGGGCTGCCTGCCGCATCGGCATCACCTGGAAGCCGTCCATCACTGCCTCAATCGCCTTAACGGGATCCACCTCCGTCACGATGACTCTGGCTCCGAGGCCCTTGGCGCGCATAGCGACGCCTTTGCCGCACCAGCCGTATCCGGCCACCACAGCGGTCTTGCCGGCCACTATGAGGTTGGTGGTGCGGTTTATGCCGTTCCATACTGACTGGCCGGTGCCGTAGCGGTTGTCGAAGAGGTGTTTGCAGGACGCGTCGTTCACCAGCACCATCGGGAAGGCCAGCTTGTGGGCCTTGTTCATCGCGTTCAGGCGCAGGATGCCTGTGGTGGTCTCTTCGCAGCCTCCCATCACGCCGCTGAGCAGCTTCGGGAAGGCGGTGTGTATCTTGTTGACCAGGTCTCCGCCGTCGTCTATTATGATGTTGGGGCCGGCTTCTATCACTTTCGTGATGTGGCGGTCATATTCCGCGTCGCTGGCGTCATACCAGGCGAAGACGTTCAGGCCGTCGTGCACAAGCGCTGCGGCTATGTCGTCCTGGGTGGACAGCGGGTTGCTGCCTGTGACGAACATCTGGGCTCCGCCTGCGGCCAGGGTCTTGCAGAGATAGGCTGTCTTTGCCTCAAGGTGCACCGACAGGGCTATCTTCAGTCCGGCGAAGGGTTTGGTTTCTTCGAATTCTTTTTTGAGGGCGGACAGCAGGGGCATATGCGCTGCCACCCAGTCTATCTTGAGCTTGCCGTCGGGCCAAAGCTCCGGATTCCTTATTTCGTATGCCATTTATTTATAATTGTTTTCCACAAAGATAGTTTAACTTTGTGGTGATATCACTTTTTTAAGCACGTGAATAAATGAAAAATATAGTTTTGGCTGCCGGATATGCCACCAGGATGTATCCGCTCACTGAGAATTTCCCCAAACCCCTGCTGCCCATCAGCTC
Source organism: Bacteroidales bacterium (assembly GCA_017960085.1). Taxonomy (GTDB): domain Bacteria; phylum Bacteroidota; class Bacteroidia; order Bacteroidales; family UBA932; genus Equibacterium. The sequence goes on along the minus strand of JAGCZI010000004.1, from coordinate 838 downwards.
AAGCACTATTCTGGACAAGATGCTGGAAGATGTGGACGCCCTGGAGGAGATCGACGAGCACATCATAGTCACCAACCACCGCTTCATCGGCATTTTCGAGGAGTGGAGCAAGGAGGCTTCCGGCAGGTATGCGAAGCCCATCCGCCTGCTCGACGACGGCTCGACTTCGAACGACAATCGCATCGGTGCCGTGGGTGACCTCATCGCCGCCATCAAACAGTTCGACATCAAGGATGATATCCTCGTGGCTGCTGCCGACAATCTGCTGGATTTCTCTCTGGCATCGCTGGTGGCTTTCTTCAAGGAGAAGGGTACTGCCGTGATTTTCTATTACGACGAGATGGACGAAGTCAGGCTGCATCGCTGCGGCGTCATCTGTATGGATGAGGCGGGGCGCGTGACTGATATGGAGGAGAAGCCGGCAGAGCCGAAGAGCCACCACGTCACTCCGCCTTTCTACATCTACGGCTCGAAGGACATTCCTCTTATCCTCGACGCCATTGCCAACGGCTGCCAGTGGGATGCTCCCGGCAATCTGGCAGGCTACATCTCCCACGTCAGCGAGCTTCACGCTATGAAGATGCCGGGCCAGCGCCTGGACATCGGCAGTCTCGAAGGATACCGTGCCATCAGCGGACAGAATTGAGATGAAAAAACTGTTTATTCTCAACATCGCCGTCGCGGTGCTGATGGCCAGTATGGCTTTTTCCTGCGGCGAAACGCCTGTCCCGGACCCTCAGCCTCAGCCGGAACCGCCTGCTGAGGAGACTGCAATGTATGTGGGCGGGGATATTTCTGTCCTGCAGAGCTATGATGATGCCGGGGTCGATTTCCTGGA
>JAGCZI010000216.1 GCA_017960085.1 Bacteroidales bacterium | reverse complement strand
CCCGCTTCGCTGGTAATGTCCATCATCGGGGCTATGTTCCGCACGCTGTCCAACAGCAAAGGCAGTCCGGCCGCCATAATGAGGGAACTCAACGACAGTATGTGCAGCCGCAACACTTCGATGATGTTCGTCACCCTCTTTATCGGAATCCTGGAGATTTCCAGCGGGAAACTGGTCTATTGCAATGCCGGCCACAACGCTCCCGTCGCCATCGGGCCTGACGTCAAAGAGCTGGATGTCAAACCCAACATCGCAATCGGTATAGCACCCGGCTGGGATTATGCCGATCAAAGAGTGACCGTCAAACCCGGCACCTCGGTATTGCTTTATACCGACGGCCTCACAGAGGCGGAGAACCAGTCGCACGAACTGTTCGGAATGGAACGGCTGATGAAGGCCGCCGAAGATGCAAAGGACTGCAGGACAGCCGCTGAATCCATCGATTTGGTGTCCTCATCGGTCCACTCTTTCGTGGATGGAGCCGAGCAGAGCGACGACCTCACTCTTCTGGTCATCCGTTACAGTTGACAAGTTTCAAAAAAAATTCTTTTTTGAAGACGTATTTCTCACTTCTGCGTGTTTATACTGCAGAAACGTCCTAAACCTGATCCGTTATGATTGATTGTAGTACCTTTATGGGGTACAAATGAGTATTTGAGTGTATAAGGAACTTGGTGAGCAGGAACTGGCCAGATACTGCTCTCACGGAGACAGATCGGCAGAGGATGAGCTGTATAGGAGATATGCGGCGAGGGTGCTTACGCTCTGCCGGAGGTATCTGGGTGACAGTGACGAAGCGAAGGATATGATGCAGGATGTGCTGATCCAGGCTCTCGACAAAATCCAGACATTCACATTCAGGGGCCCTGGCTCCCTGTACGGCTGGATCAGCCGTATAGCCATCAACAAGTCCATAAACCATCTCAAACGGCAGCGGTGGAGGATTGTCAGGCTGGAAGCCGCCGGACCAGACGGAATCCCTGAACCTGCAGAGCAGGATATGGAGGAGATTCCGCAGGAAAAGCTGCTGGAGTGGATTGCTAAGCTGCCGGATATGCAAAGAACCATCTTCAATATGTACTGCATCGACGGCTACACTCACAGACAGATTGGAGAAATGCTCGGAATAAGCGAAAAAGGCTCCGCGGGAGAACTGGCAAGGGCGAGGAAACAACTTAAAGAGAAGATCAGACAATACCTGAAGGATAAGGAACGATGAAAAACTGGGAAGACATAGTAAAAGAAAAGCTGGAAGGCTACGAGAGTCCCCTTCCGGAAGGGAGTCTTGCCGAGTTCCGCTCCCGCAGGGAAAGCGCAGGCCGCACTGCAGCCAGGAAACGCACCCCGCTGCTCTGGATAATTCCGACTGCGGTGGCCGCCGCCCTTGCTGCCGCACTCTTCCTCCGCAAGCCGAACGGACCTGAAGATGACATCGACACGATTCTTCCGCCCTCTGTCCCGGTGGTGGCCGTAGCTGCTCCGGAAGAAGAAAAAGAGCCTGACATTCAGATAAAACCCGTCCAGGCCATAAACCTGACTGCCCATAACAGCCAAACACAAAAGTCGGAGCCTGTCCGCACATCCGGCGAAGAGGAAGCAGCGGCACAGGAGGAACTGCAGCAAGCACCGCAGCAAACTGATGCTGAAAATGTCCGGCAGGACGCTCCCTCAGACAATCAGGAGACCTGGCAGCCATTTATTCCCAGCTTCCCGGAAGTTGAGAGCCACAATGCGGGCTATGCTGCATCCTACGATCTCAATGTTCTGGCAACCGTCGGCGGCGCGCTGGGAGCAAGCCTGTTGACAGCACTCGCATCAAATATCGATTTTGCGTCGCTATTTGCACCCAATGCCGAACCCGAAGGCGCCTCTGCTATGAGACAAGCTCACGCTCAGTACCTGAAATATCTTGACTATCTTGAAAAGAATGGATTGAGTATGGAAGATGCTACGGAACAGACCTGGCAGGATTTTATAGGGTCGAGTATAGCTAATACAGATCCCGGCACCTCCGATACTCCTGTCCATACTCCAGCACATAATGAGAATCCTGACAAAAAGCCGGAAACTGACAACCGGGCCGGCACTGTCCACCATTTACCTCTAAAGCTGGGGTTGTCAGTAAGGACTCCTTTGGCCGAGAGGCTTTACCTGACCACGGGACTGGATTATTCGCTATACTCATCCACATATACATACACCCTTTCCGGCAAGCACAGGCAGCAGGCGCACTACCTTGGCATACCCCTGCGGCTGGACTGGGCTGCAATCTCCGGCAAGCGGCTTGAGATATATGCAGGGGCCGGCCTGGAAGCAGAATGGTGTCTAGGCGCGAAAATTGACGGCAGAGGCCTCGACAAAGACAAGGCTGCAGTGTCACTTCTCGGCGCCGGAGGTGTCCAACTGCATATCACAGACAGGATCGGCCTCTTTGTAGAGCCGGAAATAAGCTGGAGGATGTCACTTAACAAACCTGTGCTGACAACCTACCGGAGCGAACATCCGGTTATGTTCACGGTAGCAACCGGTATAAGGATGACATTGGGCAATTAGAAATTATTAACTTTGTGTGTTATGAAACACTATTTACTTGCTGCAATCGCAGCCCTGATGATGATTACAGCCGTTTCCTGCGAAAAAGCGGATGGCGGCAAGGATAACGGAGAAAACTCATACAAGCCGCTGGAACTTACAACCAAGGCATCTTCGTATATCCAGAAGGGAAATACATTTACCTTCGATTTCATCGAACGCATAAACAAAGAAGCAAAAGAAGACTACGTGATCTCCCCGCTGAGTATGCAGTTCCTGCTGGGAATGCTGCTCGACGGAGCCAATGGCGAAACCGCCGCCCAGATTGCCAATGTCCTCGGCTATGGCGCAGGCGAAGTCGACGAAGTCAACAAGTTCTGTCTTTCGATGCTCGAACAGCTTCCCGAACTTGACAAGAAAACGACACTGAACATAGCCAACGCCATCTTCGTCGATGACGGATGGCCTCTCAACAAATCGTTTGTCAGCACTGTCGGCAAGTATTTCAAGGCCGAGGTCTCGAATCTCGACTTCTCGGACAACGCAGCATCCCTCAAGGCCATCAATGGCTGGAGCAATACTCACACGAACGGTATGATCCCCAAAGTTCTCGACGAGGTCGATCAGAGAATGCTGGCCTACCTTATGAACGCCGTGTATTTCAAGAGCCAGTGGGTCAACCAGTTCCCCAAGGAATCCACTATAGACGAAGCCTTCTTCTACGAAGACGGGTCGATGGGCAAAGTCAAGATGATGAAGATGGAATGCGAACTTCCCTATTATGAGAACGACCTGTTCCAGCTTGTCAGTATGCCTTATGGCAACGGCGCCTTCTCGATGATGGTGCTGCTCCCGAAGCTGCTCCCGAATGCGGAGTCCTATACCGCCGACATTGCCGCCTACCTCAAAAAGGCCGACTGGAACAAGCTGCGCAATTCTCCCTCAGAGTGCAAAGTCGACGTCTGGTTCCCGAAATTCGAGAGCAAGTTCAAAATCCAGCTCAACGACATTCTGTCGGCTATGGGAATGCCACTCGCCTTTGGAAATGCTGATTTCAGGGCTATGTCGCCGTATGCCGACTGCCTGAGTTTCGTCCAGCAGGACGGCGCCATCAAGGTCGATGAGGAAGGCTCAGAGGCGGCTGCAGTCTCTGTAGCGGGAATGCTCAAAAACACTGCCGTCGGCGATATTCCGCAAGTGGCATTCTTCCACGCCGACCATCCGTTCATCTATCTGATCACGGAAGCCAGCACAGGCACAGTGCTTTTTGCCGGCAGGTACAGCGGCAAATAACAGCTGATTATATGAATACCGCTTAAGGCCGCTTCAGCAGACGGAGGTCATAGACACCGCCTACTGTAGCGCCTTGCTGTGCGACGAACTTCACCCGGACTGAGTCCTTGCCCTTGAGCATAGCTGCCGGGATTGCATACTCCTCGCCGATGAACTGCGACTGCATCCATTTGCCGGTATTGTCGACCGAGAGCATAAGCTCGTCGTCTACGAAGATGTCGAATTTGCGGGTAGACCATTCTGCAGCACCCCAGTACTTGACATACAGGGAAACGCCGTCGCTGAGGCCGCCTGTGGCGAGGTCGTAGCTGAACCAGCCGCCCGAGCGGGCGTCACGATAGTGGACGTCGCGGGTCACGCCGGTGTTCGAGCGCTGGGACTCGATCTTATGGTCTGTCTCGGGCTGCTGCTCGCCGGGAGTCACGTGGTCGAGCGTGCGGGCTTCGAGAGCCAGCATCTCAGCCTCTTTGCGGGCAAGCTCTTCTACATAATCCTTGTAACCTGCGTCATTCAGCGCAAGCCAGTAGATCTGGTAGCGGGAATCGTGGATACCGCTGAACGGTTCCAGTTCGGCATAGATAGGATTAAGCATATCCACGCCGTCGAAGCGGAAATGCAGCGGTTCGCCGGGTACAGGACGGATAAAGTCGCCTATATGGTCTACATCTGTATGGCATACGAGGATGGGGGCCTGGTCCACCGGAAGCTTGGGACCGGCGGCATACTGGCTCCAGCGGCCGTCATCGGCCAGAAGGCCTACGAGGTCCTCAGTGCCTGTACGCATACCCAGAAGGATGGGACCGTGCATTATGGCCACATATTCGGGAACGTTAGGCATATGCTCGATGGTATTGCGCATCGGAAGCCCTACTTCGATGACATCACCCTTCTTCCACTTGCGGTTCAGGGATACGTAAGACGAAGGAGTGGCGGCAACCTTCACCGGCTTGCCGTTGACCTTGACAGTCAGGGCGCCTGCTTCTACCCAGCCGGGGTAGCGGACATTGATGGCGAAGCGGCCCTTGCCGGAAACGATGCGGAGCTTGGTGCTTTCTTCAGAAGGGAACTGCGTTTCCTGCCGCACGACAATCTTGCGGTCCTTCCAGTTCAGTTCGGAAGCCACGAACAGGTTGACATAAAGGTCATTCCCTTCGTGGGTATAGATGAACTGGTTGTATTTCGACTGGTTCTCCATACCCGAACCAACGCAGCACCACATTGCCTCGTTGGGTACTGAATAAACACGGTAATGCCTCGGACGGGCGGATGTGAAGTAGACATAGCCGCCGTGCTCCGGATGCTGGGAAGAAAGAATGTGGTTGAACATCGTACGCTCGTAGAAGTCTGCGTATTCAGCCTTCGGAGACACCCTGAAGAGGTCTTCCGTCAGCTTGAGCATATTGTAGGAGTTGCAGGTCTCCGGGCCGTCGTCGTCATTGACGAAATCGATGCAGGCGGCTGCGCTGGGGAAATGCTCTCGGCGGCTGTTGCCTCCGAAAGCCAGCGAACGGTTGTGGGACACTGTCCACCAGAAGAAGCGTCCGGCTTCGGCATAGTCAGGAGAGTCACTGAGTTCGCCGATGCGCACGAAACCCACGGCCTTGGGCACCTGGGTGTTGGCGTGCAGGTTGTCGAGACGGTCTTCGTCGCGGGTGAGCGGCTCGAGGATGAGCTTGTGAGAATACCTCTTGGCTGCGGTGAGATACTTTTCATCGCCAGTCATTGCATAGGCGTCAGCAAACATCTCGTTCATACCACCGTGCTCGTTGCGGAGCATCTGCTCCATCTGCTCGTCACTGAGGTCGGCAGTGATGTTGATGCCCCAGTCGCAGAATCCGAGGAAGAGTTCTTTTGCTTTCTCATTGCCGCAGTAGAGCCAGGCGTCGCGAAGTCCAGCGTACATCTTGTGGATGTTGTAGAAAGGAGCCCAGGCCGATGAATACTGCCTGAATTCGCCCTTCTTGAAATCGGTCCACATAGAGGCGCTGTTCGGGATGCCGCCGATATAGCCTACGCCCCAGGAAGCATTGTTGCGGGCATTGGCGGCAGCCACTTCGGCCAGCTCGTCGATCATATAATTCATACGGCGCAGGCACTCTGGGTTGCCTGTCGTCTGCCAGTTCATAGCCATCGCAGTCAGGTAGTGACCTGCGACGTGGCCGTCAAGTCCTGCCCAGTTGGGATAATACTCAGCTTTCTTGGGCAGTCCGGCCTCGGCCCTGAAAGGAGCCAGCAGACGGTCTACATCATACTGCAGAAGGACTTCGACATTGAGGTCACGGGCGTGCTTGAACGGGCCGTCAAGCAGCTTCACGTCCCCGATCGGGAACTCGTTGTCATAAAGACGGTCCTGTGCGGACATCTGGAAGCACAGCGCCATCAACGCTGCGGCAATGATCAGCAATTTTTTCATTATCGGTAGTTTCTTTCTTATATCCTATTTGAAAATCATACGGGCAAATGCTGCCACTGACTTGCGCCAGGGTTGCCATTCGTGGTCTCCCGGGAATGACTGGAACTCGACCTTCACGCCTGCATCGCGCATCTTGGCTACGATTGCGCGGGTGTATTCGATGCGGGGATCCTGCTCGCCGCAAGAGATGAAGAAACAGTCAAGGTTCTTGTTGAAAGCGTCAGGAGCAGTCAGCATACCGGGTATGTTGGCCTCGAGATCGAAGTTCGAAGAGCCGCTGATTCCTCCGAACACGCCTGTAGAGAAGATTCCCACGTTGGCGAAGGTGCCTGGCTCACGCAGGCCGATGAAGAACGACTGGCCGCCGCCCATCGACAGGCCGCACATAGCACGGTGCTTCGCGTCGGCCTTCACACGGAAGGTCTTCTCAATGAAAGGAATGATGCTTCCCAGCAGTTCTTCACGGTAGGGCTGCATTCCTTCCCAGCTGTAAGTACCCTGGCCGGCGGGCATACCGGCCTTGCGCGGCACATTGGAATTCACGCTGACCACAATCATCGGCACAGCCTCGCCGCGGGCGATGAGGTTGTCCAGTATAGTGGCGGTGCGGCCTTGCTGGATCCATCCGCGATGGTCCTCTCCACCACCGTGGTGTATATACATCACGGGGTATTTCTTGCTGCCTTTCTCATATCCCGGAGGAGTGTATACAAACACCGGCCTCCAGGTTTCGGTATATTTCGACCAGTAGTTCAGCTCGTGCACCTGTCCGTGAAGGACATCCTGTATCTCGAAGAGGTCCATTCCCGGCTCCGGGATATCGATGGCGCTGGACATACGGCTGCTTCCGTAATAAGACTGGCTCGCAGGGTCGGCCACTGAAACGCCGTCCACTATCAGTGAATAATAGTGATACCCGGTCATAAGCGGTTTGGTGACGATGGTCCAGGTGCCTGTCTCGTCCTTGACGCCGTCATTGCGGCCTCCGAGGTCGATCTGCACGCGGTTTGCCTGCGGGGCGCGCACCTTGAAGACAACTGAATTGTCAGCGAGGATCTTCGGGAAGCCACTGGCGTTGATGTTGGTCACGGGACTTACGGCATCCTTGAGCTTCGGCTCAAGCGCTGCAAGGAACTTGGCTGTGCGGGCGGCATTCACGAATTCAACCATCTCCGACAGCCAGGGCTCTACGAAGAGGTTGATGCCGTGGCCTGCGCCTTCGACGATATTGAGGTCAGACTTGATGCCAAGATTGTTCCACGCCTGGAAGAGTTCTTCGCCCTGGCAGTGAGGCACGACATTGTCCTTGTCCCCGTGGAAAACAATCAACGGAGGGTCGGCAGGGTCGAGGTATGAAATAGGGCTGAGAGTGCGGAACAAATCGTCCTGGCCGGCATAGTCGACTCCCAGAAGAGCCTCCTCGGGTGTGCCGCCCCAGGGGCGCTGCCACTCGCATTCCATATTCAGCAGGTCGATGGGGCCGGACCAGTCGCAGACGCAGTCCACCGCGCTGCTGAAAGAAGTGTACGGGCCCACTGAGCCTTCGAGGTCGACGCTCACGCTGCCGACTCTCGCTGTCTTCACATTCGATGTTGCGCCTGCCAGAGATGCCAGATGGCCGCCTGAAGAGAAGCCTGAGATTCCGATGAACGAAGTGTCGAAATGGTACTCTTCAGCCTTGGCCCTCACGAAGCGGACCACGGCCTTGATATCCTGTATCTGAGCCGGGAACTTGGCGTCCATACTCGAGCGGTGGTTGGGAGTTACGATAGCGTATCCTGCGTCAAGAAGAGCCTGGCAGATATTGTCGAGGTTTGCCATATTCTTCGAATTGTTCGAGAACCAAGCGCTGCCGTAGATGTGCACCACTACAGGGTATGACGCCTTCCTTTCTGCCGGAAGGTAAATATCGAGCTTGTGATAGACCTGTCCGTCGCCGGCATAGTCCACGTCCATAAACTTTTCACTGCACCGCACTTCAGGCATCCTGAAGCTGAAACCGGCAAGCTGGGCTGAGGACATTCCGCCGGGCGGCTGCGCCTGGAGCCCTGCGAATGCAGCGAGCGCCAGGACGACTGTCATTAACAATCTTTTCATCAATTACTGTCGTTATTGTTAGATAACCTGGAAGTCGATAGCCTGCAGATCCTCGTCGCGTGACGAGCTGCCGTAGAGGATGCGGTATCTGCCGGAATACACTGACAAGCCGTCAACTGCCTCATCGTAGAACGAGAATGCCTCGCCGTCGAGGGTGATGCGGGCCTTGCCGCTCTGGCCGGGAGCCAGGGTGAGCTTCTCGAAGCCCTGGAGGGCCTTGATCGGAGCGTCAGCCTTGTCGATAGCCTGGACATAAACCTGCACTGTCTCGGCACCCTGCACCTTGCCGGTATTCTTCACGGGCACTGTGATGGTCACCTTGCCGTCCTTGCGCATAGACTGCTTGTTGAGTTTGCCCTTGCCATATTCGAAGGTGGTGTAGCTCAAGCCGTAGCCGAAGGCATAGAGGGGTTTGCCGCGGAAGTATTTGTAAGTGCGGTTTTCCATACTGTAATCCAGGAAGTCCGGAAGGTCGTCGTTCGATGCATAGAAAGTGACGGGGAGCTTACCTGAAGGGTTGCAGTCACCGAAGATAACCTCGGCAAGAGCCTTTGAACCGCCCTGGCCGGGATACCAGGCCTGGAGCAGAGCGTCATACTGACCCTCGATGCTTGCGAAGGCGATGGCTGAACCTGAGCAGTTGACAAATACAACGGGCTTGCCGGTGGCGTGCATTGCACGCACGAGCCTCTGCTGTACTGCGGGAAGTTCAATGTCGGCCTTGTCGCCGCCTTCTCCTTCGAGCTGGGCTGAAATTCCGCCGATCACGATGATGGCGTCAGCGTTTGCTACAAGGGCTTTCTCCTCGGCGAAGTCAGCATACTTGCGCTGGCAGAAATCGGCACGCAGCTGGGCGAAAGCGCCAGAGCCGCGACGGTATTCGATCTCAACGTCGATGGGCTTGCCTGCCTGTACGTCGAAGGTCTTGTAGGCCATACCGCCTCTGCGGCCGAAACCGCGCATCATCGGGGCTCCGCCCCTGGCGTTCTCCACAACGCGGCCGTTAACCTTGAGGACATAGCCGTTGTCGCTGCTGACATAGTAGCTCATCGGGCCGGTGAAGTCAGGCACGTAGCGGCCTTTGATGCGTACTGAAATCTTGTCGGTAGGCACTCCCTCTGCGAAGCCGTATGCTCCGAAGGTGCTGAAGTTGAGAGTCTTGTAGTATCCGCTGGCAGCAGGCTTGCCGCTCATTGCGTTGTTGTCCCAGAACTCTACGAACATTCCCTGGCCGTCATTGAAGTCAGGCAGGTGGTAGATTGTATTGTAATCGTCGGTAAGCTCGCAACCCTTGGCGTAGATCACATTCACACCAGGCAGGGCAGACTTGATGCCGTCCAGCAGAGAGTGGGTGTGCTCTGCAGTCGGAGTGCCGCCGTAGTTGCCGTTGAGAAGGGCAGCATCGTCGGCATTGGGGCCAATCACTGCAAGGGTCTTGATATCCTTTGACAAAGGAAGAGTGTTGTCCTTGTTGTAAAGGAGAACCATAGACTCGCGGGCTGCCTGGGTGGCAAGGGCGTCGTGCTCTTCGCTGCTGATCACGTCTTCGCCGAGGTTGGCCCAGGGCAGGCGGTCAGCCGGGTCGAACATTCCCAGTTCGAAGCGTCCGCGGAGGATCTTGCGCAGATGCACGTCGAGTTCGCTCTCCTTGATGAGGCCTTTCTCAAGACCTTCGAGAAGAACCATCATAACTTTTCCGCACTCCAGGTCGGCGCCGTTCAGGGCTACCTCGACAGCTGCGCTCAGGGCGTCGGGCTGGGTTTCGTGCTGGCCGCGGGTATAATAGTTGTTGATGGCGTCGCAGTCAGTTACGACGATGCCGTCGAAGCCCCACTTGCCGCGGAGGATGTCGTTCAGCAGACGGTCGTTGGAGCTGCAGGGCACGCCCTCGTAGCGGTTGTAGGCGCTCATCACCTCACGCACGTTGCCTTCCACCACCAGCTTCTTGAAAGCGGGGAGGTAGGTCTCCCAGAGGTCGCGCTGTGACACGCGGGCGTCATAGGTATGGCGCAGAGGCTCGGGACCGCTGTGCACGGCGTAGTGCTTTGCACAAGCGTGAGTCTTGAAATAGTGCTTGTCATTACCCTGCATTCCGAGCACTGTCTGCAGGCCGAGGACTCCGGTCAGATAGGGATCCTCGCCGCAGGTCTCCTGTCCGCGTCCCCAGCGGGGGTCACGGAAGATGTTGATGTTCGGGCACCAGAACGAAAGTTCCGGGTTGCCGGGATAATAGGTCACTCCCATCGGCACGTTGAAGATGTCGTGGTTCGAACGGTTCCAGTTTGCACGGGCCTCGTCGGAAACCTGGCTGAAAACATCGTACATCTGCTGCGGGTTGAAGGCGGCAGCCATTCCGATAGGCTGGGGATATACAGTGTATCCGTCCTGACGCACTCCGTGGCAGGCCTCGCTCCACCAGTTGTATGAAGGGATGCCGAGGCGGTCCACAGACACGTTCTTGTTCATCATAAGGCCGACCTTCTCTTCCACAGTCAGAAGAGACATCAGGTTGTCGATGCGTTCCTCGATGTTCAGATCAGGGTTCTGGAAAGGATATTCATAAGTCTGCTTCGGGCCGCAGGAGGCAAGGAGCAGAACCAGTGAGAAGAAGCTTATCAGTAGTTTTTTCATAATTGCGTATTACTTGAACAGGATCTGTGCTATATGTGTGAGATAGTCGCGGCAGTTCATCCAGGTGTGGCCGCCGTCAGGAGTGTAGAAGGTGTGTTTAACGCCGTTCTTTGTAAGGTAGGCGTCCAGGCCGCGTGAAGCCTCGATCAGGAAGTCAGAAGTGCCGGTGCCGATCCACACGAGTTTGTAGTTCTTGTTGATGGTGTTCACGGGGGCGTAGGTGCCGTTGCTGAAGTTGGTCTCGTACTCATTGCCGAAGATGGCCGGAGCCATAGCGCATACCCACTTGAACTCCTTGGGGTTGCCGAGGCCTGTTGCGAGGGCCTGACGGCCGCCGAGAGAGAAGCCTGCTACGGCACGGTCGTTTGCAGATGTCTTCACAGCGTAGTTGGCCTCGATGAAAGGCTTCACGTCTTTGATGATCTCAGCAGCCACGCGGTCGGTGTCCATTGAGTCATAGCGGTCGGCAAGACCCTGGCGCATCATCTCCGGATAGGGATTGGCATAGGGCATCACCACGATCATACGTTTGGCAAGCCCGGCGGCGATGAGGTTGTCGAGGATGTTGTTGACGTGGCCCACCTTGAACCAGGTCTCCCAGGTGTCGGTCATACCGTGGATGAGGTAGAGCACGGGGAGTTTCTCCTTGCCGGCAGGATTATAACCTGCAGGGGTGTAGACGCACATCTGACGGTCGATGCCGCAGGTGTTGGAATGGTAGAAGCGGTAGCTGACCTTGCCGTGCGGCACGTTCTGGATGTCCTGCACTGACGGCTCGGGACCCTTCACGTCAGCAAGAGAGTATTTGAACCCCTCGTTGGGGAAGATGAACATATTGTTGGGGTCGGCCACCTTGGTGCCGTCGATGACGAAGGCATACGGATAGATGTCCGGCTTGCCGGGGGTGACGGTTATGCTCCAGATGCCGTTGGCGTCTTTGGACATCGGCATTGCCTGGGGCAGCATCTGGCAGTCAAGCTCTACAGATTTGGCATCTGCAGCCTGGCAGCGGAAAGTTACTGAACCGTCTGCGTTGTACTCGGGAGACACGACGCCTGCAGGGAACAGGCGGGCCATCACCTGCGGAGTGAGACGCTGGCCTTCGCCGGCCTGGGGAGGCTGGGCCTGGCTGAGCAGCGGAAGCATCACGAGCAGAGCCGCTGCGATAAGTATTCTATATGTTTTCATATCTATTTAGTCTGAAAAAGAAGGGGCAGAGTTTCATCGAGGAAATACTTGGCATTCATCCAAGTGTGGCCGAACTTGCCGGTGGTGAACACCTTGACGTTCTTGATGCCTTTGCTGTCAAGGAAGTCCATATAGTCCTTGGCATTGCCGTAGAGGAAGTCGTCGGTGCCGACGCCCAGCCAGAAGAGGTGGATCTTGTCGTTGATCTTCGGATCGTCATAGATGCCGCCGGGGAGAGTGGTGCTGGTGAAAGAGCTGTAAGAGCACAGCCAAGAGAACTTGTCGAGGTTCGTAAGGCCGATTGAAAGGCCCTGGTTGCCTCCGCGTGAGAAGCCGCCGATTGCGCGGTGGTCACGGTCGTTGATTGTGCGGTAGTTCTTTTCAACGAAAGGCATCAGGTCGTTCAGTACATCGGTGGTGAAGAGGTCTCCTCGAGGAGCCTGTCCTGCCGGGAAGTATTTTGACGGATTGCCGTAAGGCAGCACTATGATCATATCCTTGGCTTTGCCCTGTGCGATCAGGTTGTCGAGGATGAGGTTCATTCGGCCCACCTTGAAATATACTTCCTCAGTGTCGGTAGTTCCGCTGATGAGATAGAAGACAGGATACTTTTTGTTCTTGTTCTTGTCGTACTGAGGCGGTGTGTATACTATCGCGTTACCCCAGGTGCCCAGGCTCTCTGACCAGTAGTTCACGTAATCCACGCTGCCGTGGGGCACGTTGGTCAGGGCGTGAAGCAGGGGAGCGCCGTTGCCGCGCACGTCTACGATACTGTTCTTGAAGGTCTCGTTGGGGAACCAGTCAGGATTCTGGGGATCCATAATGGTCACGCCGTCCACGATGAAGCTGTAGGGATACATATCGGGCTCAACGGGACCAAGAGTGATGCTCCACACTCCGTTAGCGCCCTTTACCATATCCTGGGTGCCGGCGAACTGGGCGTTCACCTTTACTGACTTGGCGTTGGGGTCACGGTAGTTGAATGTCACGGTATTGTCCGGGTTCACTACAGGTGAAGAGACAGAACCGCCCATCATTCCGCCGCCGCCCATCATTCCGGGCCAGCCGCCCTGACGGGGCTGACGACGGATCTCGAGGATGACCTTGCCGGTCTGGGGACCGCGAACGACTTTCATCCACATCTCTGCATTGACCTGAGTGCCTACACCCATCTCTGTCAGTTTGGCTTCGATGCCGGGCTCGCCTGTGCCGATGAGGTCAGCAGCGGTGAGTTCGCCTGACCAGAGCACGGGACCGTAGCTGTGGTTGATGGTCCAAACGCCAGGATCGATGCCGTCGAACTCGTAAACATCGATACCTTCCTTGATCATCACGCGCTTGGTGTTCGGGTCGTTGCGGCCGAAACCGCTGCGGCCCTGGCCGCGCTTGTTGATCTCTACCTCACCACCGGTGCCGTTGATTTCCTCGCTCCTCGGATAGTAGTAGTCGAGGCCTGAGTCGAACGACTCCACTTCGAAGATATACTCGGGCGCGGTGTTGAGGCTGTGGAGTTTCAGATAGTTCTTGTCGTATACTATGTAACTGTTGTAGAGCTTGCCGGGCTCGATGCCATAGCGGATGATGTAGCCGTCAGCACCGGGAACGGGCTCCCAGAGGAGCTCGGCCTCGCGGCGGTCTCTCTGGTTGCGGACTACCTTGACGTCAGCCACCTTCACGCTGCCTGCTGAGTAAGGATTTCCGAACACGCGCAAGTCCTTGATGCTGAACTTGGCGCCGTCGTGGCACTGGCGGGTGTTGGTGACCTTCACGTAACGGCCCTGTGCGGGCTTGGCCAGTTCGGTGTAGTCGTGGTGGAAGTCCAGTTTGTTGGCGGGCTTGTCAATCACGGTAATCCATTTCTGACCGTCGATGGAAACCTCAACCTTGAAGCACTGGTAGAATTCGGGAAGCTGGGGAGCTGCGCCGCCGAAGCCGCCGGCTGCTGCCTGCTGGGCGCCGATGTGGTCCCAGTTGCACTGGATTGCATAGATGTCAGCCACCTTGCCGAGGTCAACCTGGAACCATTCGCCAGGATTGCCTGTTTCAGCAGCCCAGTTTGTCATAAAGTCTTCGTCAACGGCATTTTCGGGAACGAAGTTCTCGAAGGTCGATGAAACCGTCACTTTCTTCTGGTGTGATAGAAGCTTCCAGCCTGTCCAGTTGTGGTCGACAGCGTCAGTGCGGGTGCCGGGCCAGAACTGGGGATAGTCGCCGAACTCTTCGTTGGCGTGCATCACGCCCTCGGCGTCGACTGCGGTCGGGAAGATCGCGAGCTCAGAGCCGCGGCCCGCTCCGCCATAGCTGGCGGGAATCATACAGATGGTCCACAGCTGGCCGTTCTTGTCGTGGAAGGTGCTGCCGTGGCCTGCTCCCACTGCGAAGCCGGTGGTCTTGAAGGTCAGGGGGTTGTGCTCAGAGTATGTGAAGGGGCCCATAGGGCTGTCGCTTACGTATACTCCGTGAGAATATGAAAGAAGCTCCAGGCCGATGGCGGCATACTGGAGATAGTATTTGCCGTTATGCTTGGTCATCCACGGGCCTTCGATCCAGGGATATTCCTCTTCGAAGTAATCGCGGCGGCCGCCGAAGATGGAGTAGATCACATCGTCGTGGGTGCGCTTCTCGAAGCCGTGGTTGCGGTAGTCGCTGAAGAAAAGGATGTTCGGGCCGGCAATCTCCTTGAAGGTCTTCTTGTCCAGCTCTACGACCTTGAAAGGCATCAGCTGAGACCAGCCGTAGTAGAGGTAGAGACGCCCGTCATCGTCTACGAACATATTGGCGTCGCCGTAGCGGTCGCTGTCGAGGGTGCCTATCAGCTCCCAGGTGCCCGCTTTCGGGTCGATTGCCTTGTAGACATTCTTGTTGTTCATTGAGCAGCCGATCAGCTCGCCGTCCATCTCAACGACTGAAACGACGCCGCCCGGATAGTTCGGAGCGTCGACGTAGGTCCAGTTCTTGAAATCGGGAGAGTACCAGTAGCCTTTGCGATGCGAGACGAAAAGGAAATAGTCGTCCTGGTAGATCAGGACCACAGGCTCTCCGCCTCTGTAGGAACGCTCGCCCGGCACGACCAGATCGAGCGGATTGCAGAATGTGTTCTTTTCCTGCGCGTTGGATGCCAGCGACAGGAGCAGGACGGCGGCCGTGAAGACGGCGCGTCCGAAAGCTTTAGTACGCATACACAGTTTTGTTAGGTTTTTTATAGTCCAAATTTAAGCAAGCTTGTGCGCAATTCCAATTGTATCAGGCCTAAAATGAAGAAGTCCGGCCCTCTCGGGAGCCGGACTTCAGCAGTTTGCACTGCCTTCAGGCGTTACGGTCTGATGGGATCACCCATATCAGAAGCCTCGTTGTCGCTTGCGTCCAGTTTGAAACGCATAAACTTCGGATTCGCCTTGGTGTAAGGCTCCCAGCCGATGCCGGGGTCGCTTGTCTTAGCGAAGTTGGTCCAGGCGTCGATCATCTTGGTTGAAAGATCCCAGTCACCCTGAGTCCAGGGACGCCAGCAGTGCTTCAGGGATTTGAATACGAACCAGAGGTCTGATGAGTGGAAGGCGCCTTTGAGGCGGGCTGTCACTTCGGGATGTGAACCGTCGTCAGGCAGAGGGCGGGCAAATTCGTATGCCCAGGCCTTGTTGCCCTTCTCCTCGCGGTTGAGGCAGAATGCTGCGATGCCGCCGGACATATCTCCCATATCGTTGAGGGTATAGCCGATCATATAGGGAACGTCGGCAAGAGTGCCGTCAGCTGCAGCTGCATCGAAGCTTTCGAGGCTTACGTAGCCGTCCACCATCGGCGAACCGCTGATGTAGCCGAATTTGCCTGAGGCTGCGTTGTAGATGGTGCCCAGAGCGTGGATTGTCTCCGTAGCTGCGGCGCGCATCTTCTTGAGGTCGGTAAAGCCTGCCCAGTCCATAATTTCCTTGGTTGCATTCTGGGCGTCAGCTATGTTGGTCGGACGGAACATACGCATTGCTGAAGCGGGCATTGCGGGCATATTGGCGGGACGTGCAGGGGCTGCTGCGGGAGCTGCCTGAGGCACTGTCAGTCCGCCGCCTGACATAATCACGGCTTTGTGGAAGAGGCCGCGGGCGAGCGGAGACTCGCAGAGGGTCTTCACGCTGCCGGCGCCGGCGCTCTGGCCGAATATCATTACATTGTCAGGGTCACCGCCGAACTGGGCGATATTCTTCTTGATCCATTTCAGGGCCTCGATCTGGTCGAGGATACCGTAGTTGCCGGATACGCCGTGAGGGCTCTCGGCTGCAAGCTCAGGATGGGTCAGGAAGCCGAAAACGCCGAGACGGTAGTTGATTGACACGAGGACTACGTCTCTCGCGCCCCACTCCTGAGCGTCGAACTCAGGCTCCGAACCGAAACCTTCGCGGTATCCGCCGCCGTGGATCCAGAGAGCTACGGGGAGTTTCTTCTCAGGATGGCCTGAAGCCTTGGTCCATACATTTGCATAGAGGCAGTCCTCGCTGTAAGGGGCCTCTCCGCCATAACCCCACTCGGTGTAGTATCCGCCGGGATACTGGATGGCCTGATAGCTGGGATGACCGAAGCGGTCGCACAGGCGTACGCCCTGCCAGGGAACTACCGGCTGCGGCTCTTTCCAGCGGTTCTCGCCGATGGGCGGAGCTGCGTACGGAATGCCGCGATACACGAGCACGCCGGGGATGTCAGTCGTTACACCTTGGATCTGGCCTCCTTCGATGGTGAGGACAGGAGTGTTGACAGTCTTGCTGCACCCGAACAGGGCAAGCACAGACAAAAGCAGAAGAAGTTTTTTCATAGTTTGATATTGCGTTAAGCCTTTGACACAAATTTAATCTTATTTATGCAAAAAAGCAGGCTTGCGACCTGCTTTTTTGATTGACGCATCGTGGCCGTCCTATCTGCCGAAGCCTCCACCGAAGCCTCCGCCCTGACGCATACGCTGCATTTCCTCGTCGTACTTCTTGTACTGGTCAGCAGTCAGAACGCTCTTGATGAATTTTTCCTGCTCCTGCATCCTCTTCTGCATAGCTTCCATATCGAAACCGCCGGGGCCGCCGCCCTGGTTGTTCTGGAACATTTCCATCATCTGTTGTGAATCCTTGAGGAAATAGTCGTACAGTTTCTTGTACTGTGCATCAGTGGTCTTGCAGGTCTCTTTGATGCGGTCAACACGCATCTTGGCCATGTCTTCAGCATTGAACTGCGGCTGTGCGAAAGCACAGGTCGTCATCAGAAGGGCGAAAAGCCCGAAGATAAGTTTTTTCATTTTGCTTACTGTTGTGTTAAACGTTTTGCATTGTTTGACTATCGAATTTACAAATAGTTTAACTGAAGAAGCAATTTGTCTGACGTATTTTTTTATGTCTTGTGTTACATATCAGAACTGACAAAACAAATGAATGATATGAAAAAGATTATTACCGTGTTTGCCGGGCTCCTCTGCCTGGTCTGCACATCTTGCACCAAGGAGATATCAGAATTCCAACCGATCAATGAAACCTGGATGGGAGAATTCCCTACCACTGCGATTTCCGGCGCCACCAACAAAGAAGTAGAAGTAACCGGTGTAATACTGATGGAGTTCGAAAACGATGGCAATACCGGCATTATCACACTCAGCGTGAAAGACCAGATCGGAAGTTCAAGAAATACCTTCGAAGCCCGCTGGACAAGCAGCAACAGCTTTGACCTGTACCCCACCACCGGCGAGCAGATAGTGAAAGCGTTCTCCGGCACAATCTTCCGCAAGAAGATGACCCTGTACAAATACGTGGGCGGAGCAGTAGAAACAACCTTCAACCTCACAGCCACATCCTCACTAGAAACCGCCCGGGACTCTCTTTTGTGAGGCCTCCCGGGCGGCTTTGACATCAGACCGGTCTATTTAGTT
>JAGCZI010000215.1 GCA_017960085.1 Bacteroidales bacterium | reverse complement strand
TTAAGCGGATATAAATGCTTAAAAACGGCTATTGCCGTCTGCGTCCCGTAGCTTTGCGCTATGAGACGTTTGGCTGTCATATCGCTGTTGCTGCTGCTCACTGCGGCGGCCCGGGCTCAGGATGTGCCTCAAAGCATCGAGGATGTCCTCGAGCAGATTCAGGACTCGGAGTCGGGCTCCGCTTCTGAGGAGCTGCTGCAGTGGTATGAGTCGTTGCTGCTGAATCCCTTGAACATCAATGCCGCCTCCCGCAGCCAACTGGAGGAACTCAGGCTACTGTCGCTGTTCCAAATTGAAAGCCTGCTGGAATACCGCGAAGAGTACGGGGTCATATTGTCTCTGTCCGAGCTGGCGGCTGTGGACGGATTCAACCGCGACCTGGTGGAGACGCTTCAGCCGTTCATCTCTTTGGAAGAAACTGTCGGCGGCGGCTCCGGTGCATACTCCCAATTCCGTACAAGGCTCAAATGGAAATCCTCCCAGGAAGGTCTTTACCGCTACGCCAGGTATCTCGGCGGGGCGGGCCGCTTCAGCTACGGCGCAACCTTCGAGAGCGATGCGCAGGAGAGCCTGCTCCCGGACTTCATATCCGCCCATATCCAGTACGATGCAGGCCGCTTAAAACTGCTTGCCGGCGATTTCTCGGCCAGTTACGGGCAGGGGCTGGCTATGGACAAATCGTTCTCAATGTCAGCCCTCGGCAGCCCGGCTGCCATCATCAAGCATAGGAATGATTTCAAAGGCTACACTTCCACAGGGGAGAACGATGCCCTGCGCGGCGTTGCAGCCTCATTCGACCTTGGAGGGGCCGGCCGCATCCAGGCGTTCTTCTCCGCAGCGTCGCTGGACGCAACGGCTACCGACAGCACTTTCAGCTCGCTGCCGACCACCGGATATCACAGGACTGCCTTCCAGAAAGCCCAGAAGAACGCCTTGATGGAGTTTCTCGGCGGACTGAACTACAGCGTCGAAACTTACAGGCTGCTGGTTTCGCTGACGGCGGTGGGTTATGGATACAATAAACACAATGCCCGCAGGGTGCAGGAATACAACCGCTTCCAGATGTATGACGGCGCACACGGCAATGTGGCGTTGTCGGCCTTGTACAGCTTGGGACACTGCCGCCTCTACGGGGAGGCGGCCCTTGATTTCAAAGGAACCCCAGCGGCCCTTGCAGGGCTGGTCTGGTCGCCAGGGTATAACTTTGAGAGTTCCGTGCAGCTCAGGTACTATCCCAAAGATTATATAGCAAGCCACGCAGGCGCGTATTCGTCGCTGTCTTCGGTAAGCAATCAGTACGGCATCCTGGTCAACCTGCTGGCCAGGCCTCTGCGCGACGTCACGCTCACTGCGATGGCGCAGGCAGCGTATCATCCGCACTCCCGCTACCGTATCGACGGGCCTTCCCTGGCCGTTTCGGTGAAGGCACGCTGCGAGTATGCCAGGGAAGACTGGTCGGTATACGTCCAGGACAACTATACCTGGAAGGATTACGAAGACAGCCATAAGCACGCTATGAAAGTGCAGGCATCATATAAGCCTTCGCAGCGGCTGTCGCTGTCGTGCAGGGGAGACTGCGTGCTGATGCTGACCGGTATGCAGCTGGCCGGAGTCTATGGGTATAAGCTTGAAAAGGGCTTCGGCGCGTCTGCGGCTGCTGACTGCCGTATACTGGATGCTTTCTCGCTGTGGGGCTGCGTCACATACTTCGATTCGGCCTCTTCGGCCACCCGTATCTATGCGTATGAAAAAGACCTGCCCCAGTCGTTTTCGGTGATGTCATACAGCGGCAGGGGAGTGGCGGCAGGCCTGCTGGCGACGGCCGGCATCGCGGCAGGGCTGAAGCTGTCGCTGAAGGCAGCGGTCACAAACTACATACACAACGACAAGGACCGCATCTTCGAAGTGCGGGGCCAGCTGGACTGGAGCTTCTGACCTACGGAACTATGATGCGCAGGGCGTGGGGAATCATAGTGACAGTGACCGGACAGAAACCGACGGCTTCTCCGTCGACTTCCACTTTGGCTATAGGAAAAGTCTCGACGTGTACCTCCTTAGCCTTGGTGTGGATCACTTGCTTTATGGAATAGATATCCCCGGAATAGAGTTTCTTGATGTTGAAAAGGACCTTGATCTTCGGGATCTTCTTGATGACGGTGACTTCCAGCAGGCCGTCGTCGGGCAGGGCTTCGGGGGTCTGCATCATTCCGCCTCCGGAGAATTTGCCGATGCCGAAAGCGGTCGAGAAGACTTTTCCTTCGTAGAGCGTACGGCCATCGGCAACTATCTTGAAGCGCTTGTTGGTGTAGCCGAAGAAAGCCTTGACCAGGCCTTGTACATAAAGGCTCTTGCCTGTCTTGCCTGCGTCCTTGTAGCCGTCCACCTTGAAACAGACATTGGCGTCGAAGCCCAGGCCGCCGATGTTGACCATAAATCTGGTGACCTCCTTGCCCAGCCTGTGGGAATGGACTTCAGCCAGGTCCTGGATCCGCGTGTTGCCTTTGACGATCAGGTCGACAGCCTGTCTGTGGTCGGTCGTCACCCCCCATTCGCGCCCCCAGTCGTTGCCGGTTCCGATCGGAATCACTGCGAGGGTCACGTCAGGGTCGTTGCGGTTGAGGCTCATTATGCCCGAGACGACTTCGTGGATGGTGCCGTCGCCGCCCACGGCGATGAATTTCCGGTAGCCTTCCTCATAGGCTTGTTTTACGAGGTCGATAGAATTATATTTGAATTGGGAGACAGCGCTTGAGAATTGTATCCCGGCCGCATTTAGAAGATCGCTTATTTCATCCCATTCCTTGCCGCCCCTGCCGCTTCCGGCGTTGGGGTTGACTATTGCTTTCCAGGTGTCTTGCATTGTGTTAGACGCTATGCCGAAATTTTCGCTATTCTCAAAAGTAGCATATTTAAGGAATATAAGCAAAGATTTTATAAATTTGCCAGATATAGATTTAACCAGTGTTTTGAAGAAATGGGAAAGGTAATAGCCATAGCAAATCAAAAGGGAGGAGTGGGAAAAACCACTACTGCAATCAATCTGGCAGCATCTCTGGCCGTGATGGAGAAGAAGACATTGTTGATAGATGCCGACCCTCAGGCGAATACGACTTCCGGCCTGAATTTCAATCCGGATTCAGATTCGATGCGTACCCTGTATGAAGTGCTGATAGGGCAGATAGACATTTCTGAAACTCTGCTGGACACCGAACTGCAGTATCTGCAGGTCGTGCCTTCCCACATCAATCTTGTGGGTGCTGAAATAGAGCTGCTGAATGTAGACAAGCGCGAGTCCGTGCTCAAGGACTGCCTCGCGGACCTCAGGAACGAGTATGATTATGTCATCATAGACTGCTCGCCTTCCCTGGGCCTGATCACGGTCAATGCCCTGACTGCGGCCGACAGCGTCATCATCCCCGTCCAGCCCGAGTACTTCGCCCTCGAAGGCCTTGGCAAGCTGCTGAATACCATCAAGCTTGTGCAGAACAAGCTGAATCCGTCCCTCTCCATCGAAGGCTTCCTATTCACGATGTTCGACAGCCGCCTGAGGCTTCACAACCAGGTGGTGGAGGAAGTCAAGAGCCATTTCTCCGATATGGTGTTCAAGACTATGATAAGCCGTAACGTCCGTCTCAGCGAGGCTCCGTCCCACGGCAAGCCGGCTATCCTTTACGACGTGATTTCTTCCGGCACCAACAATTATATGAGCCTTGCTCAGGAAATAGTAAAAAAGAATTCATAATATGTCCACTACCAAACGGAACGCACTCGGAAGAGGACTCGGCGCCTTGCTCCAGGATGCGGAAACTATTCAGCGCAACAGCGAAAAGGCAATGTCTTCCGCCGCCAAGCAGGTGTCTGCGGGCGTGGAGCTGTCTTTGGATGAGATTGAGCCGAATCCCTACCAGCCCCGCACTTCTTTCGACGCAGAGTCGATCAACGAACTGGCCGATTCTATACGTTCCATAGGTATTGTCCAGCCCATCACCGTCCGCAAGGTGTCTGAAGGCCGATACCAGATCATTTCCGGCGAGCGCCGATTCCGCGCCGCCAGGATGGCCGGCCTGAAGACCATTCCCTCTTACATACGTGAGACCGACGATTCCGGAATGCTGGAAATGGCCATCGTGGAGAATATCCAGCGCGAGAATCTGGATGCAGTGGAGACCGCTCTCAGCTTCCGCCGCCTTATGGAGGAATGTGGTTTCACCCAGGAGCAGATGGCTGACAGGGTAGGGAAGAAGAGGGCTACAGTGGCCAATTACCTCAGGCTCCTCAGCCTGCCGGTGGAGATACAGAAGGCCCTCAAGCTCGACCGCATATCAGTCGGACACGCCAAGGCGCTGCTGTCTCTGCCCGACGAGGAGAGCCAGATGGAGATGTGCACGAAATGCGTGGCCGGCGACTGGTCTGTCCGCAAGCTTGAGAAAAAAGTCCACGACCGGCTGCTGGGCATCGACAAGGAAGAGCCGCAAGTGCCGAAAGAGATGCCCGACGAATATTACCGGGTCCTCGAGATAGTCGGCAAATATTTCCGCAACGACATTTCCCTGAAAAGGGGAGCTGACGGCAGCGGCCGTATGACCATACGTTTCAAAGGCGACGAAGAAATCGCACGATTTTTGAGGGCGCTGGAAAACAATATTATTTAACACTTCCCAGGTGCGCAAGTTCATATCATCCATAATACTGGCGTGTGCTGTTTGTTTCAGCGCTTGCGCACAATTCACGCAGAACAACAGTTTCGGCGGCCCTCCCGGCCAGAATGTCCAGAACGGAGTCAATCCCGAGAGCGACGTCGCCGCCGACACCACCTCGGGCTTCTCCTTCAAGTCGATGGTCAGGGGCCTGCTGCGCAAGGAACAGCTCAAGACCGGCTATGCACTGGCCAGCAACGCTATCCTTCCGGGGGTGATGCAGGTCTACAACAAAGACTACTGGAAGCTCCCGATAATCTACGGAGGCATCGGCACCGGCATTTACTTCGGCGTCCAGAACAACAAGCAGTATGCGGCTACCGGAGAGAAAAAATACGCTACCATATCGGCCCTGTGCTTTGCCGGGGCGGCGACGGTCTATTGGGGCACCCTGCTCGACGGAGTCGTCAGCCTGCCCACCCACGAAAAGCCCGACCCCGCCAAGGCTGCCATCTATTCCGCCCTGCTGCCAGGCCTCGGACAGGCCTATAACGGCGACTGGTGGCATATCCCCATCTGGTACGGAGGACTGATGGTATGCGCCTATACCTATCATTTCAATGATATGCAGTACAAGCGTTTCCGCTACATATACAACTCGGCCAACGACAGCGGCAGCGGCTACATCGGCCATATTTCCGCCTC
>JAGCZI010000214.1 GCA_017960085.1 Bacteroidales bacterium | reverse complement strand
TTCCAGAAACTCAACAGTCTCGTGAAAGGCGCCCACCAGGGTGTCGTGGCGTATATCAGCCAGATAGACTATGTGCCTTACGAGGAGATGATAGAGCTGGCGATGAGCCGCAAGGAGGCGCCCCTGTTCCTGCTGCTTGACGGAGTGAGCGACGTGCGTAACTTCGGAGCCATAGCCCGCACGGCGGAGTGCGCAGGAGTGGACGGCATCATACTGCCCGCGAAGGGCGGAGCCGCCATCAACGCCGACGCTGTCAAGACTTCCGCCGGAGCCCTGCTGAGGGTGCCGACAGCCAAAGTGACAAACCTCAAGCTCCCGCTCTACTATCTGCTGGAGTCCGGCTTCCAGGTGGTCGCTGCCACAGAGAAGGCCGAGACCTCCCTCTACGACGTGAAATTCCGCAAGCCCACCGCCATAGTGATGGGCTCCGAACAGAAGGGCATCAGCCCCGCAGTCCTCGACCTTTGCACGGCCGAGGCCCGTATCCCTATGATGGGCGAGATCGGCAGCCTGAACGTGTCGGTCGCAGCAGCCATCGTCCTCTATGAAGCAGTAAGGCAGAGACAATGAACAGATTCTTCATCATAGACGGCCACGCCCTGATCTTCAGGATGTTCTACGCCTTTTTCCGCAGGCCTATGGTCAATTCGAAGGGGGAGGATACTTCCATTCTCTTCGGCTTCACCAAATACCTGCTTGAGGTGCTTTCCAAGGAGCATCCCACTCACGTGGCGATATGTTTCGACGCCCACGCCAAGACGTTCCGCCACGAGGCCTACCCCGAGTACAAGGCCAACCGCACGGCCGCTCCCCAGTTAGTGATTGATTCGGTGGAGCCGCTGACGGAGATTGCCGGCGCCCTGGGCATCCCGGTGGTGATGAAGGAAGGCTACGAGGCCGACGACGTGATATGCTCCCTCGCCACCCGTTTCGCAGGCAGCAATACCGACGTGTATATGGTGACTCCCGACAAGGACTTCGGGCAGGCCATCGACGACCATATCTTCCAGTACAAGCCCGGAAAGGGCGGAGCCGACAACGAGGTGGTGGACAAAGCCGCCATCTGCGCCCAGTACGGCATCTCCAGCCCTCTGCAGGTCATCGACATCCTCACCCTCTGGGGTGACGCATCCGACAACGTGCCGGGAGTGAAGGGGGTAGGCGAGAAGGGAGCCCAGAAGCTCGTGAGCGAATGGGGCAGCGTGGAGAACATCTATGCAAACCTGGGCAGCCTGTCCGCCAAGATGCAGGAGAATTTCCGCGAGTCTGAAAGCTACATCGCCCTGAGCAAGTTCCTCATCACTATAAAGAAAGACGTGCCGCTGGATTACAGCGAGGACGACTTCATAAACAAGGCCTGCTACAACTCAGCCGTCGCCGCACTATTCGCCCGCCACGAGATGAATTCCCTGCGCAGGCTGCTGCCCGACTCTCCGGAACCTCTGCCGGAAGCCCCTGCTGCCGTACAGGCCAAGTCGCTTGAACTCAGCGAAGTGAGCTTTGACGAGATACGCAGTCTGGCAGCGGAAAAGTCCGAAATCGCTGTCGCCGGAGACGACGGATTGATATTCGCATCGGGGACGGCATTCTGCCGCTGCACCAAAGACGACCCTGCTGCCCTGGCCCTTCTCGCCGACGCATCCGTGGCCAAGGCCGGCTATAACCTGAAGGCCCTGATGAGGCAGCTGCTGAAGCAGGGTGCAACTCTTGCCGGCGACCTCTATGACATAGAGATAATGCATTATCTCATCAATCCTGAACGTTCCCACAAGCTGGATATGCTCACCAAGGGTTATCTCGACCTGTCGCTTGACAAACCTGTGGAGGCTGACTCCGCAGTGCAGGGCGACCTGTTCGCAGCTGCCGCCCAGGCTGAAGATAACGAGGACAGGCTGGCCGTCGCGAGACAGACCGCTGCCTGCAGCCTGCTCAAGCCGGTGCTGGCCGAAGAACTCAAGACCCAGGGACTGACTGCGCTGTACACCGACATTGAGATGCCTCTGATGGAAGTGCTCGCCAGTATGGAGCACGAAGGCGTCAAGGTCGACACCGCGGCCCTGGTGGACTACGGCCGTGAACTCAACACCCAGATGCTGAAAGTCGAAGAAGAAGCCCGCGAACTCGCCGGCGAGCCTGACCTGAACCTTTCCAGCCCCCGCCAGATCGGCGTCGTACTCTACGAAAAGCTCCATCTCGACGACAAGGCCAAAAAGAACGTCCGCGACAACTATCCCACTGACGAAGAGACGCTGCAGGCCCTGTCCCACAAGCATCCGGTGATAGACAAGATATTGGAATTCAGGGGACTGAAGAAGCTCATCTCGACTTATATCGAGCCTTTGCAGCAGCTCACCGACCCTGCGGACGGCAAGATCCACACCACTTTCACCCAGGCTCTCACGGCCACCGGCCGCCTGAGCTCCCTCAAGCCCAACCTGCAGAACATTCCGGTCCGCACGGCGCAGGGACAGCAGATCCGCAAGGCCTTCGTGCCTTCAAAAGAGGGTGGTTACATTGTGTCGGCCGACTATTCGCAGATAGAGCTGCGCATAATGGCCCACCTGAGCGGTGACGAAGGGATGATCGAGGATTTCCGCAGCGGACACGACATCCACGCCGCCACTGCAGCCAAGATATATAAGGTGCCGGTGGAAGAGGTGACTCGCGAGCAGCGCAGCCACGCCAAGACCGCCAACTTCGGAATCATCTACGGCATATCGGCCTTCGGCCTATCACAGAGGCTGGGCATCAGCCGCAGCGAGTCGAAGCAGCTCATCGACCAGTATTTCGAGAACTACAAGGGAGTGAGGGCATACATCGACCGTGCGGTGGAGGAGTGCCGCCGCAACGGCTATGTCGAGACAGTGTTCCACCGCAAGCGCTTCCTGCCCGACATCAACGCCCGCAACTTCAATATGCGCCAGTTCGCCGAGCGCAACGCCGTCAACGCTCCCATCCAGGGCAGCGCCGCCG
>JAGCZI010000213.1 GCA_017960085.1 Bacteroidales bacterium | reverse complement strand
CGGAAGCATTTCCGTCCCGGAAACACGAGTACTGATGGGCATCAACAAAGCTGCTGCCGATGCACTACTCGCCAAACTCCAGATGCAGACTCGTGTCATCACAGGCTTCATCGAAAGGGAATATCGCGGAGCGAACCTCAAATACAGCGGCTGGCAGCGGAGCGTTTTCTGCTCTCCGGAAGCGCTGTTTGAAGAGATTGACTTCCCCATCCCAGGCTACAAGCCAATGACACTCAAGTCTTCTCTCACACCCGAAGAGTCGCTGGAATTCCTGAAAGACACGGTTCGGAAAGTCTGCGGAGATGTCCCCGAGAAGCTTCTTATGAAACTGCTCGGTTAAACCCGTTTATCACTTTCTGGCTGTGGGCAGAGTGGCATGCAGCGAAGTGACGGTTTTCGCGACATTTATCATATGGTCGGCAATACGCTCAGCATTGGATGACAGTTCAAGGTACTGCGCTCCTACCGAAG
Source organism: Bacteroidales bacterium (assembly GCA_017960085.1). GTDB lineage: Bacteria > Bacteroidota > Bacteroidia > Bacteroidales > UBA932 > Equibacterium. Next base: position 5,573 of record JAGCZI010000213.1, on the reverse strand, counting down.
GTGTACAGATGCCCTTTTCCATACGGACAATATGACCTTCTTCCATACGCTTGGTATAATCGTCGATTTCCTCCTCAATGTCATTAGCCCTGTCAAGAGCAGCCAGGTCTTCATTCTGATAGGCATCTATAACATTTTTGTAAAGCATATGGATCAATTTCGCAAGCTGGCTGATTTCGTATTTGGCATCGTCCGAGAACATCTGCGACGAGTCTGACAGAACTGTGGCATATTCGACGATATTCTCGGCATAGTCACCGATCCTTTCAAGGTCGCGGATGCTCCTGTATGTGCCCGACAGATAAGTCCGGTCTTTCTCTCCAAGAGCCCTTTCCCCACTCAGGCGGACGACATAAGCAATCAACTCCTTGTTCATGAAATTCAGCTGCCGTTCGTCACGTTCGAAATCAGGTTTCCCGGTGAAGTCCAGTTTAACGGCCATTTCCAGGCTGCGGTCCATATTCTGCAAGGCGATATCTGCCATCCGGATGATTTCACGCTTCACCTGAGCGACGGCCACGGGCGGAGTGCGAAGCATATTGTCGTTAACGTAATGCAATGCGAATTCCGCATCCTCAGCTTTCTGCCTCTCAGGAACCATTTTCTCCACAAGGGCGACCAGAGCCCCGGTAAGCGGAAGCATAAGAGCCACCGTCACCACATTGAAGAATGTATGGAACATAGCAAGTTGCATCTGCGGAGCCGACGGGAATAACCTTTCAAACAGGTTCCCGTAAGACAGGTCGAACAGGCCAAGGGCCCATCCCGCAAGCATAAACAGCACTACGCCGGAACAGTTGAAGAGCAGGTGGATGAGTGCCGTGCGCCTGGCATTGGTGCCGCTGGTCACTCCGGCAATGATAGCCACGACGCAAGAACCGATATTGGAACCCATTGTCAGGAAGATTCCCTGATCGATGCCGATCAACCCCGTCACCACCATAGCAAGGGCGATGGAGGTCATAACAGATGAACTCTGGATGATGGCAGTGAATAGAGCACCTAGCAGCACAAGCAGAAGCGGATTGCCGATACGCGCCAGGAAGGTCTTAACTCCATCCAGGGCTGCGAATGATTCCATTGATCCACTCATCAGTTCCAGACCCACGAAGAGAAGTCCGAAGCCGGCCAGGATGCCTCCGAATGTCTTGGAGCTGCTCTTCTTGGCGAAAAGGCTGAGGAATGCCCCTAGACCTGCAAAAGCCGAGAAAATGACGCTTGTCGAGACCGAATTGCCACCGAACATACCAAGCGCAACGATTTGCGCCGTGACGGTAGTACCTATATTGGCACCGTAAATGATGGTGGCAGCCTGCGCGAGCGAGATGATTCCGGCATTGACAAAACCGATGGTCATCACTGTCGTGGCACCAGAGCTTTGGATGGCCGCTGTGCCCACGGCACCGATACCTACGCCAAGGAGTTTGCTTCCGGAGGCTTTGGAGAAAAGTGATTTTAGTTTTTCAGAGCTCGCCGCCTCCAGGTTCGAGCTCATCATCTGACAAGCTATGAGGAATACACCAATTCCAGCAAGCAAGGTCAGCACAGAAGTAACAATTGCTGTTATATCCATTTGAGTTGTTTTGAAAGTAAGACTTGATTCCTTCTCGAGAAGAAACCAAGCCTACAGCCGTAGCCTGCAGTGGGTAAGCCACTGCCTTTCAAAACAGAAATCTACAGGGTGGGGCTCTACGATGTCTGTACGACAGTTGAAAGACTCTTGAAAAACAGATTTGGTAATTTCTATGATCTGTTCGCGTCGGACAGTTTTGATGACAATTTCCTCTTCAAAGTCTACCACATCTTCCCAGTAAGCTTCCTGAGTCTGAGAATAAGTAGCCACAGGATCACTTTCTGGCAAAAACGACAGAAAAAAAGCAAGAAAGAGCATCAGAAGCTTCATCGGTCGGTCGAACTTCGTCTTCGCAATAACTGTGTGTAAATATATGGATATTTACATTATCTGCAAAGAAGAATCTACCAGCCCAACCCTTTCAGCCACTTCTCGACCTTGGCTTTGCCGGTGCGCACGTCGTGGCCGTAGATGCTGAAGCCGTCCTTCACTGCAGCACCCGGGAAGGCTTTCTTTACGTCCTGCACAGTAGATGCGAGCCCGCTGCCCTCGTGGGTAGTGAACGGGATGACGGTCTTGCCTTTCAGGTCGGAAGCGTGCTTCTTGAAGAAGGTGAACATCACCTGCGGATAGGTACCCCACCAGATAGGGCCGCCGATGAAGACGGTGTCATAGCCGCTCAGGTCCACGTCTCCTTCATACTCGGGCAGTTCACCTTTCCTTGTCTCTTCCTGAGCCAGTTTGATGAGTGAGCCGTAAGCCATACCGTCATACTTGTGAGTGACGATCTCGAACTGTTTTGCTCCGGTTATTTCGCTTATATAGTCTGCCACTATCTTGGTATTGCCTACCTCGATATTTCCTACCGAATAGTTGTCACCTGCGTGTGAGAAGAATATTACAAGAGTTTTCATACTATAAAGTTATCTGATTAATCCCAGATTTCATAATCGCCCATCCAGGCTTTGATCTGTTCGTAGCTCATAGTGAAGTAGCGTTTCTCCTTATTGAGGGCGGCTATCTGTTTCATCTCGTCGTCAGTGAGCGTGAAGCTGAAAGATTCGATGTTCTCTTGAATGTGTGCGGGGTTGGAAGAACCGGGAACCACGCAGAATCCTTTTTGGAGATGCCAGCGGATGATGACCTGTGCGGCTGACTTGCCGTGGGCCTTGGCTATGGCGTTGATGACAGGGTCTCGGAGTATCTCACCCTTGCTGTCACGGCCGCCGAGCGGGAACCAGCTTTCAATCTGGATGTTGTACTTGGCTGCCATCTCCTGCCAATGCTCACGCTGGGCATACGGATGACACTCGATCTGGAACATCTGGGGTTTGACGGTGGCGGGCTCTACGATAGACTCGAAGAGTTCGTCGTTGAAGTCAAAGTCGCTGATGCCGATGGCGCGGACCTTACCCATCTCGAGGGCTTTCTCCAGTTCTTTCCAGGCGCCGTTGTAGTCTCCGAGCGGCTGATGCAGATAGACGAGGTCAAGGTATTCGAGGCCAAGGCGGGCAAGCATCTTGTCAAGCTGCGGGAGGGTCTTTCCTTCGCCGTACTCGTTGGGCCAGAGCTTGGAGGTGATCCATATTTCTTTGCGGGGAATGCCGCTGTCTTTTACAGCCTCGCCGACGCTGCGTTCATTGCCGTAGGCGTGAGCTGTATCGATGTGCCTGTAGCCTGCTTTGAGGGCTGCGAGGACGCTGTTGTATGTGGTTTCGCCGGCCGGAATTGAATAGACGCCGAGACCGAACTGCGGTATAACGAGGCCGTTATTAAGCGTGATAGTAGTCTGATTCATAGGGAGTGAAGTATTTTGATTGATTATATTAGTATTATTTTCTGGAGTGCTTGTGTTCTGAGATGAGCAGCAGGCTGCTGTGAGGATGACTGCAAGGGTAAGGATTGCTTTCATTGCTTTGTGGATTATACGTTCTTGATGAATTTCGCAGGATTGCCGCCGACAATTGTGCCTGGAGCAACGTCTTTGGTGACTACGGCACCAGCAGCCACTACGGCATTTTCGCCGACCGTCACGCCGGGCAGAATGGTCGCGCCCGCACCTATCCAGGCATTGCGGCCGATGTGCACTGGCTTGCAGAGAAGGATGGTCCTGTCCTGAAGGTCGTGGTTGTTGGCGATGAGCTGCACGTTGGCTGCTATCATAGCACCGTCATCGATGGTAATGCCTCCGCGGGACATCATCAGGCAGTTGTTCATTATCATCACGTTCTTGCCTATACGGACCTTTTCAAAACATACTCCGGTGATGCCGGGCATCACTGTCGTGCCTTCGCCGAGGTTTTTGCCGAACAGTTCCCGTACCAGAGAGAAATACTCTTCGGTGAAGGGCATAGTGTGGTTGAGCTTGAAAAGTGTCTGTGCCTGGCGAACGCCTTCGGCGTGCTCTTCGGCTGTCGTCTGTCTGGGGTCTACTCTGAATGCTTCCATTTCATATCGTGTTTGTTTCTGGTGCAAAGGTAAGGTGTGCCCACTCCCCCTTCGTTACCGCGAATGCGGAATGATTTACCCATTTTTCCGTTTTGCAGAAAATTATTTATCTTCGCTCTACAATAGCACATTAATCAATGCAAGATTACCTTATCTATAACACCCTTACCGATTTCGTAAGGCCGGATGCATTCCACGCAGACTACCATATCCATCTGCTCTGCAAAGGCGGGAAAATGTCATTCGGCTGCAACAGTCGTCAGTTCGAAGTCACGGCAGGCTGCCTGCTCATCTGGCAGATGACGACGGAGTTTACCAATATCTCCAGCTCAGAAGACTTCGATGCGGATCTGCTGATGATCTCCAATCCATTCCTGGGGCGGCACAACCCGGAGCTGGTCTGGGCCACGAAGGGCTATATCTACATAAAGGAGCATCCGGTGTTCAGTCTCGACCCGGATGAACTGGAGCTGATAAGTACGGATTTCAAACAGTTTCACCAAAGGATACGTGCCCCAAGAACCTTGTTCGGAGAAGAAATCGTCGGTTCGCTGCTGGGTATCCTGCTCTATGATATGTGGAACATCTATTCCCGCGAGATCGAGAAGGCGGAGATTGAGGACATCACTTCACGCCACTTCCTTCGCTTCCTGATGTCCGTCCAGGAGAACTGCCGCGAGCAACGCGAAGTGGCCTGGTACGCCCGCGAACTGGGGCTTGCGCCAAAATATCTCTCAGAAATAAGCAAGTCCATCACCGACCGTCCTGCGGGAGACTGGATTGACGCCTACGCTGCACACGAACTTCAGAAGCTGCTCGCGGATCAGCGGCATACCCTCACCGACATCGTGGACGCAATGCACTTCTCCTCTCACCCCGCCCTTACGCGCTATATGAAAAGAGTAATGAAAACAACGCCCAGCGAGTTCCGCCGGGCGCTATAATGAATAGCGAAGATGGCCAGGTCTATCAGTGGCCGCTATTGATTAAATCAGTCAAAGAATCTATTTTTGCATAAAGCAACAGCTGCCGTTACCGGCACAAAGTCCCGTTATGCAACAAGCCCAAGTCCGTCAGAGCAATTATGAACTGCTGCGCATATTCAGTATGTTCATGATTATCTTCTACCACCTCATCTTCTTCATCGTCGCCCGCAACCACCGCGATGTCCCCTTCTGGCAGTCCTTCCAGCTGGCCATCCACACCGGTGTCATCCTCTTCGTGCTGATAAGCGGCTACTTCGGCATAAAGACCTCCACCAAAGGTTTTGTACGCCTGCTGCTCCTTAGCCTTGTGTACTATGTGCCCATAGTGCTTGTCGACAACCTGATTCTCAAGGAAGGGCTCACCGCAGCCGAGAAATGGCAGCTTGTCCTGCCAAGTTTCCAGGCAGTCACCAAAAGCCCCTACTGGTTCCTGCGGACATATATGTGGCTCTATCTGCTTGCCCCTCTGGCCAACAAGTTCTTCGAGGCCGACCCGAAGCGCAACAAGCTGGTGGTACTGCTCGTTTGCGGAGCAATATCGCTCTACGCCGGGTACAACGGCGTGG
>JAGCZI010000212.1 GCA_017960085.1 Bacteroidales bacterium | reverse complement strand
AGTGTAATACTTGGTGATCATATTGGGCTGCTCCCAGTCGGGAAGTTTGCCGTCGGCGAAATACTTCAGGAAGTTCTCGGTAACCTGGCCGAAGTGAGCCTCGTGGCCGTTGCGGTATGAATCCGGAACGAACACGTGCCAGGCATTGTCACCCATCGGCTCGAGTTTGATGCCGGGATAGAACCTCTCAAGATCAGCGAAACTTTTCTTGACTGCATCCGCATAACCCGGAGCAGGATTGACAGCCTCGATGTAAAGCTCGGGCTTCCAGTTCTGTTCGGCAGTCTGGCGGATGGTGATATTGGCTTTTGTGCCACGCATCTCGCAATAGTGGGTATCTCCGCCGCCTGCAGGGGCCTGATAGTTCCACAGAGCGGTTACTGATGCGTTCAAGCCTTTCAGCTGATAGTTGATCTCGCCGTTCTGGTAAACTTGAAGAACACCGTCTTTGACGTCCTTCATCAGGAACTCGGGGAAAGCGTCAAGGCCTGTAGAAGCCTTGAACTGAGCGAGAGTGATGGGAGTCGGCCAATGCCTTGCAGAAGTAATCTTCACATCTGAGGGATTAAGGATCTCGTCGGGATAGCACTGCCACTGAACAAGGTCTACAAGGTGAGTGGTTACATCGACGATAGCCTCGCCCTGCTGATCAACATCGTAGAACCAGGCCGGACGGATGTTAGGTTTGCCTGAAACTTCTTTGTAGAAGTGGTGCACGCTTTCCATCGTGATGCCGGGATTCTCGGGAGTACCCTTCTCCTGCTCACCGTAAATATCGGGAATCAGGGAGAGCTCGCGCTGGAGGATGGATGTGATTTCGTGACGCTCGGTCATAATATCATAGAGCAGCACGTTTTTCTGATTGGCAATCTTGAAACACTCTTTCAATACTTCAAAATTCTCTGAATTGATGGCCATAGGCTTGTCGGCAAGGACATTGATGCCGGCTTCCAGAGTCTTTTTGATGTATTCCGTCTTCTTGAGGTTGTTACCTGCAGTGACCATCACGTTGGCCTTGCCGTCTGAAATCATCTTCTCGAGGAAGTCAGGGCCTGTATAGACTATTTCATTCCAGGCAGTGGGATTCTCGGCGCGTGTGTTATACGCCTCGATCTTTGCAAGATGCTCCTGCAAGTCCTCACCGGGATTGGAATAGACGTACACATCCTTGCTCACCTGGGGATAGGATGTTTTCTGGACCAGGGCTGCGTGGAAATGGCCGGGGTCGAGAGTGGCGATAACCACTTGTTTGGGACCTTCTTCCTTGCAAGCACTCATCATAAGCACAGCTGCGAGAGCTGCTATTGTCAGGATAGTTTTTTTCATATCGGCTTTACTTCTTAGAAACTTTTACAATCGGCGGTTCTCCGAAATCCCTCCAGATCTTCTCAGCCTTGGTGGGAGTCATCATACCGTCGTAGGCATAGAACCTGTACTTAAGGGTATAGGTACGGTTGGCCTTGAGTTTCCAGTCAGTGTTCTTGGTGGGCACGAAGTTCATATAAACGTCACCGCGGCCGCCGTTCTGCTGTTCGTTCCAGATACGGATGGGCTCGGGATAGTTGAAGTCATCGGGATGGCACATATAGAGCAGGCCTGCGACATTGTTGCCGACACCTGTGCCTCCGTTGGTGTAGAGCCAGCGGCCGGTTGTGTTGTCAATCTGCTGGCGGGTCTTGCCCTCAGAGCTCATCATCTCAACATTGTCCTTAGTCCAAACTGCATTGGCGCGGAAGCCGAGGCCGGCGTAGCGGTACTCCTTGAGAGTAACGGGCTTGCTGCCGGGAGTCAGTTCAGACTCGAAGTCCCAGAGATAGCCGTCTCCTACGTTGTAGACTTTGACCTTCCAGATTTCACGCATTGCAGTCCTTTCACCGGCATCTGTGAAAACGATGTGGTTGAGGGATGCGTTGAAACCTGAGAATACGTCACCTTCGTAAAGAGCCTCGACAGCTTCGGGACGTACAGTGCCCTGACGCTCCACGAGGTTCCAGCAGTCATAAACCTGACCGTCGTACATCAGTTTTGTCCAAGGGTTCCAGATACCGTAGTGGTGACGGTGGTCGCGAGGCTGGATGTTGGTCAGTACGAAACCTGAAGGAGTGTATGCAGGGTGGATATAACCTCCGCGGTTGAAGACAGGGTCGACACCCTCCGGAGACTGGTTGATGGCGAAATTGTATTTCAGCACATCCTTGCCGCTCTTCTTGAGGACTACGGCCTTGTCATCCATAACGGCTTTCATCTTGCTGTCGGCTTTCTTGGCTTTCACCTTCTTCGCAACATAGGTGCGGATCTGGCCGGGAGCGGTGTTGCCGGTCAGGATGAAGAACAGTTCTGCATTCTTGCCGTCAAGGACTACCTGGCAGGGAGTAGCTACTTCACCGCCGTTGGTGGTCTCATAGAGTTCTACGGCAAATTTGTCCTTGAGTTTCAAAGCTGAAACGTCAGCTGTCACAACGCAGTCAGTACGGTCGTATTTACCTGCGTTGACTGAAATGTTGACCGATGCTCCGAATGAGAGTACCGGGATGAGGAGAGATAATAATATTACTTTGAATTTCATAATTAAGCAATGTTATAAGGGGCACGCATCGGACGTGAAAGCATTGAGTTGGCTTCGTCGTCGTTGATGAATCTTTCTTTGATAGGATCCCAGTAGAGTTTCCTCTTGAGGTGCATTGCGATGAACTGCAGCAGGCAGACAGCGCAAGAGCGGTGGGCGATCTCTGCGGGAGATACGGTGAGAGCGCGGCTCTTGATGCAATCCAGGAAGTTGCCGTGCTGGTCTTCACTCTTGTAGAGGTGAACTTCATTGGCTCCGAGAGGTTCGGTGATGATCTCTGACCTTGAAGCCTGGAGAGCTGAAGAAGAGGTGTTCATCTTCGGGTCGCTCGGCAGAACGGTGTAGTTGCCACGGCATACGAAGATCCAGCCGTCGGTTCCTTCGAAATAGATACCGTTGGGTTTCTCCTTTGAGTCGGTGCAACCTCTTACGATCACGCCGTCGGCATATTTCATCTCGGTATGGTAGTCTCCGTGAACATCCCAGAGGCCGCTGTTGGCGAATTCAGCCTCACCGTAAACCTCAACGGGACCGGTGTACTCGGCACCCATTCCCCAGTGGGCGATATCGAAGTGGTGAACGCCCCAGCCGGTGATCATACCTGCGCCGAACTGCTCGCAACGGAGCCAACCCGGACGGCCATAGCCTTTCTGCGGGTGAACGCGGTCTTCAGTATAGTATACGTAAGGAGTTGAGCCGAGCCATTTCTCGTAGTTGAATCCTGCGGGAACAGGCATTTCCTCGGTCTTTCCACCTGCCGGGTCGCCGGGAAGACGGACCTCGACGAGTTTCAGCTTACCGATACGGCCGCTGCGCACGAACTCGCAGGCCATACGGAACTGCTCGCCTGAACGCTGCTGTGAACCGAGCTGGAACACACGGCCGGAAGCGTTGACTGCATTACTCATCAGACGGCCTTCTTCAACAGTGAGGGAAGTCGGTTTCTCAAGATAGATATCCTTGCCTGCCTGGACAGCGTCGATGGCGATCTTTGCGTGCCAGTGGTCGGGAGTGCAGACTACTACTGCGTCGATGTCCTTGTTGGCAAGGAGGTCTTCGTAGTCGGCATAAACTGTAGCCTCAGGGCGTTTCCAGCCTCTGCGCTCATAGAAATTTTTAACAAGGGTCTTGGCATCCTGGGCACGGTGGGCATCGAGGTCGCAGACTGCGATCATATGAGCCTGTTCGAACTTCATTATGCCGGGCATATCGAAGCCCTGGCTCTGGCGGCCGGTGCCGATAGCGCCGACATTGATTCTCTCAGAGGGAGCGTTGGCGCCGAAAACGTGAGAAGGCACAATTGAAGGGGCAACGATGAGGCCTGCGCCAGTCAATGCGGTGCTCTTCAAGAATTTACGTCTAGAAATATCAGTCATTATTGTTAAGGTTAAAAAGGTTTATGGATTAATTATTGATAATTTTGTGTATGTCCTTACAAAATAGCCCAAATTCCTTGTAAAGATAGAAACTTAAAACAAGGAAAACAAGCCAAAAACTCACAAAAAACTTAGTATTTGTGCAGTTCCAGGGTATTGTCGATGACTTCCGGCAGTTCCTCTGGAAAATGAGTGACGAAAAGCAACGTTTTGCTCTCATCCGAGCAGAAACGCTCGATGACTGCCTTGGCTGTCGCACGGCAGCGGCGGTCCAGTCCCTGGAAGGGTTCATCCAGGATCAGCAGGTCAGGATCCTTGACAAAAGCACGGGCCAGAAGCACCAGACGCTGTTCGCCGCTCGACAATGTAGGGAATAACCTCGACGCCAGCTTTCCGGCGCCGAAAGCCTCCAGCAGCCTGCCGCTCGTTGCGAGGGCTTCTGCCTTGCCGCCGCCTGCTCCTGCATAACCGTCGGAGAAGCCGCCGGCCACCACTTCGACTGCCGGCAGGTTGTCGCTGAAGCCGCTGTGCATCTCGCTGGACAGATAGCCGATGTGCTT
>JAGCZI010000211.1 GCA_017960085.1 Bacteroidales bacterium | reverse complement strand
GAGCTTGCCCTTGCCCTCAGCCTTGACGGCGGTGAAGGTCTTTAAGGTATGCTCGAACTGGTCGTCGAAGCGGGAGCTGTAGAATGTGCTTGAGCCGAAGTTCTTGAGGCTGGCCCCGGCCTGCCACGAGAGGGTGGCCGACGGCAGCTCGGCATTGCCGCGGTAGAAGGTCTTGACGGCGTTGAAGTCGTTGTTAAGGCCTCCGGCCGCATTGCGGTTGAAACCGTCGGAGCGCTGATAGCCGGCGGATAGCAGGTTGTAGCTGTTACGGCCCTTGAGGGCTATTGAGCCGTTGGCGTTGGCGTATTTGAAGGATCCGCCTTCCACATTCAGTGTCGCTGCGCTTTCGCCCCTGTATTTGGTGACGATATTTATGGCGCCGACCATCGAAGATGCGCCGTGGCCTCTGGCTGCCGGGCCTTCCAGCACCTCGATATGGTCGATGTCACTGAGGTTGACGGGGAAATCGGCGGAGTTGTGGCTGGTCTGCGGGTCGGAGATGTCTATGCCGTTGAGCAGGATGGCTATCTGGTTGTAGGTGCCGCCGCGCATACTGATGTCGGTCTGCATACCCATCGCCCCGCGCTGGCGCACATCCACTCCCAGTGCGTATTTCAGCAGGTCGTTGATGTTCTCGGCAGGGGCCGATGCGATGGCCAGGCTGTCCATCAGCATCACGGTGCGGGTGTTTTTATGGAGAGGGACAGGCAGTTTCGATGCGGTCACCGAAACGCTGTCAAGCATATAGTAGGTCTGGGCTTTGGTGGTGAAGGCAAGAAACGCAAAGAGTACCGTCGCTGCAATCTTTAATCTCTTCATTATGCTTCATTTTATCTTGCGGGCGGCAAATATAGCATTTAATAAAAAGTTTTAGTAAATTTGAGAGTTATTGGCATCATATTTATTGCCACAAGTTGACATCATATTAATTCACTATCATGAAAAACAAATACGCCGTTATCGTCGTTGACATGCTCAATGACTTTGTTTCCGGATCAATCGCTCACCCGAGAATCAATCACATCATCCAGCCCATCAAGGAACTCTGCGACCGCGCCCGCGCCGCCGGTGTCCCTGTTATCTATGCCAATGACAGCCATACTCCTGAAGTTGACAAAGAATTCGCTATCTGGGGCCCTCATGCTGTCGAGGGAACCTGGGGAGCCGAAGTTATCGACGAGCTCAAACCTCAGAAAGGAGATTATGTAATCCCCAAGAAGCACTACAGCGGCTTCTTCGAGACTTCTATGGAGCGCGTGCTCAGAGAGCTTGAAGTCAACACCGTCATCATCACCGGATGGCAGGCCGACTGCTGCTGCCGTCACACTTCAGCCGATGCATTCTTCCGCGGTTTCAAGATCATAGTTCCCAAAGAAACCACTGACACCCTCACTGACGAAGCTTACCTGGGTGCCCTTGATTACATCAAGAATATATATGGTGGCAAAATCTGCAGTGTAAAATCTTTGAAATTCTAAGACACTACATATATGGAACTGACATTACAAGGTATTAAAAACAACGCAGCTGAATGGAAGGCCAAAGGTTTCGCCCTTCCTACATTCGATATTGATAAAGTTCGCGAAGCTACTCTCAAGGCTCCGGCCTGGATCCACTTCGGAGCCGGCAACATTTTCCGCGCATTCCAGTGCAACGTATGCCAGAACCTGCTGAACGCAGGCGTACTCGACCGCGGTCTGGTCGTGGCTGAAGGCTACGACTACGAGATCATCGACAAGATGTACCGTCCTCACGACAACATCGGCGTGCTCGTAACCCTCAAGGCCAGCGGCAATGTTGAGAAGACCGTCGTGGCTTCGATCATGGAGAGCCTTGCAGCCGACTCCAACAACGACGCTGACTGGCCCCGCCTGAAAGAGATCTTCCGCAACGATTCTCTCCAGATGGTGTCATTCACCATCACCGAGAAAGGCTATGCCCTCAAGAACAACGCCGGCATCTTCGCCCCGTTCGTAGAGGACGACTTCTTAGCCGGCCCCGGCAAGCCCCAGAGCTATATGGGCAAGGTAAGCGCCCTGGTTTATGAGCGCTTCATCGCAGGTGAGAAGCCCGTCGCTATGGTCAGCATGGACAACTGCTCACACAACGGCGACAAGCTGTTCGCAGCTGTACACGCCTTCGCAGAGGCCTGGGAGAAGAACGGCGTCTGCAAGCCCGGCTTCAAGGCTTATGTAGAGGACAAGACCAAAGTCTCATTCCCCTGGACAATGATCGACAAGATCACTCCGCGTCCCGACCCTTCAGTAGAGGCTATCCTCGCAGCTGACGGCCTTGACGTAGAGCCGGTCGTTACCGCTAAGAAGACTTTCGTGGCTCCTTTCGTAAACAGCGAGGAGTGCGAATACCTCGTCATCGAGGATTCATTCCCGAACGGCCATCCCGCTCTCGAGAAAGGCGGCGTGATGTTCACCCAGCGTGAGACCGTTGACAAGGTGGAGAAGATGAAAGTCTGCACCTGCCTCAACCCGCTCCACACCGCCCTTGCAGTTTCAGGCTGCCTGCTCGGCTACCAGAAGATCTCTGAGGAGATGAAGGATGCCGACCTGAAGAAGATGGTAGAGATCGTCGGCTACAAAGAGGGTCTCCCCGTTGTTGTCGATCCCGGCATCATCAAGCCGAAGGACTTCATCGACCAGGTCGTAAACATCCGCATCCCGAACCCGTTTATGCCCGATACACCCCAGCGTATCGCCACCGATACTTCTCAGAAGCTTGCTATCCGTTTCGGCGAGACCATCAAGGCCTACGAGAAACGCAGCGACCTCAATGTGGCTGACCTCAATGTCATCCCGCTCGTGTTCGCCCTCTGGCTGCGCTACCTTATGGGAGTTGACGACAACGGCGAGAAGTTCGAACTCAGCCCCGACCCGCTGCTGGAGCAGGTTACCCCTGTCGTAGCAGGTGTCAAACTCGGCGAGAAGTTCGACGTACACGCCACCGTAGAGCCCATCCTCAGCAAGGCCGGCATCTTCGGTGTAAATCTCTACGAGACTCCTCTGGCCCCCAAGGTTGAGAAGTTCTTCGAGCAGCTGTGCGCCGGCAAGGGTGCCGTCCGCAAGGTCATCCGCGAGAATGTGTAGAACACAACTTTAAACATTATTATATATGAAAAAGGTAATGTCCTATATGGCTGCAGCATTTAT